>JAEUNN010000928.1 GCA_016791085.1 Rhodocyclaceae bacterium
GACGGCAAGGGCATTTCGTCCTATCCGCACCCCTGGCTCATGCCGGATTTCTGGCAATTCCCGACCGTATCCATGGGCCTGGGCCCGATCATGGCCATCTACCAGGCGCGCTTCATGAAGTACATGCACGACCGCGGCATGGCCAATACCACAGGCCGCAAGGTATGGGCGTTCCTGGGCGACGGCGAAACCGACGAACCGGAATCCCTGGGCGCCATAGGCATGGCCGGGCGCGAAAAGCTGGACAACCTGGTATTCGTGATCAACTGCAATCTGCAGCGCCTGGACGGACCGGTGCGCGGCAACGGCAAAATCATCCAGGAACTGGAATCGGAATTCCGCGGCTCCGGCTGGAACGTGATCAAGGTGATCTGGGGCACCAAGTGGGACGCGCTGTTCGCGCGCGACAAAACGGGCATCCTGATCAAGCGCATGATGGAATGCAACGACGGCGAATATCAGACCTTCAAGGCGCGCGACGGCGCCTACGTGCGTGAAAATTTCTTCAATACGCCGGAACTCAAGGCGCTGGTGGCCGACTGGTCGGACGAGGACATCTGGAATCTCGATCGCGGCGGCCATGATCCGCACAAGGTGTATGCGGCTTTCCATGCCGCAGCCAACAGCCAGGGCAAACCCACGGTAATTCTTGCCAAGACCATCAAGGGCTTCGGCATGGGCGAAGCCGGCGAAGCCATGAACATTACGCACCAGCAGAAAAAGATGCCGGTCGAATCGCTCAAACATTTCCGCGACCGCTTCAAGCTGCCGATTGCCGACGCCGACATCGAAAGCGTGCCTTACCTGACCTTCCCGGAAGGTTCCAAGGAACTCGAGTACATGCGCGCCCGCCGCATGGACCTGGGCGGCTACCTGCCGGCGCGCCGCAAGAGCGCGGCGCCGCTCAAGGTGCCGGCGCTGTCCAATTTCGACGCCCTGCTCAAGGCGAGCGGGGAAGGCCGCGAAATTTCCACCACCATGGCTTTCGTGCGCATCCTGAACATGCTGGTCAAGGACCGCGAAATCGGCAAGCACCTGGTACCCATCGTGCCGGACGAGTCGCGCACCTTCGGCATGGAAGGCATGTTCCGCCAGGTCGGCATCTGGAATCAGGAAGGTCAGAAATACCTGCCCGAAGACCATGACCAACTCATGTTCTACAAGGAATCCAAGACCGGCCAGATTTTGCAGGAAGGCATCAACGAAGCCGGCGCCATGTGCGACTGGATCGCCGCCGCCACGGCCTATTCGACGCACGGCGTGCAGATGATTCCGGTCTACATCTTCTACTCGATGTTCGGCTTCCAGCGCATCGGCGACCTCTGCTGGGCTGCCGGCGACATGCGCGCACGCGGTTTCCTGGTCGGCGGCACGGCCGGCCGCACCACGCTGAACGGCGAAGGCCTGCAGCACGAAGACGGCCACAGCCACCTGTGGGCCGGCGCGATTCCCAACTGCGTATCCTACGACCCGACCTTTTCGTACGAAATCGCGGTGATCGTGCAGGATGGCTTGCGCCGCATGTACGCGGAACAGGAAGACGTGTACTACTACCTGACCGTCATGAATGAAAACTACGAGCACCCGGCCATGCCGGAAGGCGCGGAAGCGGACATTCTGAAGGGCATGTACATGTTCCGCAAGGGTGCCGAATCCAGGGGCCCGCGCGTGCAACTGCTGGGCTGCGGCACGATATTCCGCGAAGTCATGGCGGCGGCCGATCTGTTGAAGTCCGACTGGGGCGTCGAAGCCGACCTGTGGGGATGCCCGAGCTTCTCCGAACTGGCCCGCGACGGTCAGGCAGCGGAACGCCACAACATGCTGCATCCGACCGAAGCACAGCGCCTCGCGCACGTCACCAAGTGCCTGCAGGACACGCAGGGCCCGGTCATCGCCGCCACCGACAACGTCAAGGTTTATGCCGATCAGATCCGCGCTTATGTGCCGCGCCGCTACCGCGTGCTCGGCACCGACGGTTTCGGCCGCTCGGACACGCGCGAAAAGCTGCGCCACTTCTTTGAGGTGGATCGCCACTGGGTAACGCTGGCGGCGCTGCAATCGCTGGCCGCCGACGGCGCCATCCCGGCAGGCAAAGTGGCCGAGGCCATCGCCAAGTACGGCCTTGATCCGGCCAAACCCAACCCCATGACGGTCTGAGCGCACAAGGAACATACAAATGGCTCAAACGATAGAAGTCAAAGTCCCCGATATCGGCGATTTCAAGGATGTGCCGGTCATCGAAATCGCCGTCCAGCCCGGCGATACGGTCACGGCCGACCAAGGCCTGGTCACGCTGGAATCCGACAAGGCAACCATGGACGTACCGGCCCCCGCGGCCGGCGTGGTGAAAGAACTCAAGGTCAAGATCGGCGACCGCGTGAGCGAAGGCAGCCTCGTGCTGCTGCTCGAAACCGGTGCCGGCGCAGCGGCTGCGGCCCCTGCCCCGGCGGCAGCGGCAGCGGCTCCGGCTCCGGCGGCAGCGCCGGCAGCGGCAGCGGCTGCGGCAGCCACGGTGATCGACGTCAAAGTCCCCGATATCGGCGACTTCAAGGACGTGCCGGTCATCGAGGTGGCGGTCAAGGCCGGCGATACGGTCACGGCCGACCAGGCCCTGGTCACGCTGGAATCCGACAAGGCCACCATGGACGTGCCCGCGCCGTCCGCCGGCGTGGTGCAGGAAGTGCTGCTCAAGGTGGGCGACCGGGTGAGCGAGGGCAGCCTCGTGATCCGTCTGGCCACCGGCGGCGGTGCTGCTGCGGCTGCGGCTGCGGCGCCCGCGCCGGCCGCTGCGGCCGCCGCGCCGGCAGCCCCCGCGGCGCCGGCTGCCGCACCGGCAGCAGCCCCGGCCGCCCCGGTCGCGGCGGCGCCGGTCGCCACGGCGCCCGCCGGCAAGGCCCACGCCAGCCCGTCGGTGCGCCGCTACGCCCGCGAACTGGGTGTGGATGTCAGCAAAGTGCCGGGCAGCGGACCGAAAGGCCGCATCCTGGCGACCGACGTGCAGAATTTCGTCAAGGGCGTAATGGCCCAGGTCGCCAGCGGCACGCTCATGGCCGCCGCACCGGCTGCCGCGCCTTCGGGCGGCGGGCTGGACCTGTTGCCCTGGCCCAAGGTGGATTTCGCCAAATTCGGCGCGATCGAAACCAAGCCGCTGTCGCGCATCAAGAAATTGTCGGGCGCCAACCTGTCGCGCAACTGGGCCATGATTCCGGCCGTCACCTATCACGAGGACGCCGACATCACGGGACTGGAAGCTTTCCGCGTGCAGTTCAACAAGGAAAACGAAAAGTCCGGCGCCAAGGTGACCATGCTGGCCTTCCTGATCAAGGCCTGCGTGAAAGCGCTGCAGAAATTCCCGGAGTTCAACGCTTCGCTCGACGGCGACAACCTGGTGCTCAAAAAGTACTACCACGTCGCCTTCGCGGCCGACACGCCGAATGGCCTGGTGGTGCCGGTGGTCAAGGACGCCGACAAGAAAAGCGTGGTCGAGCTGGCGCGCGAATCCGGCGAACTCGCCAAGAAGGCGCGCGACGGCAAGCTCGGCCCGGGTGACATGCAGGGCGCCTGTTTCACGATATCCAGCCTGGGCGGCATAGGCGGCACGTATTTCGCGCCTATCGTCAATGCGCCGGAAGTCGCGATCCTGGGTGTGAACAAATCGGCCATGAAGCCGGTGTGGAACGGCAAGGACTTCGAACCGCGGCTCATCCTGCCGCTGTCGCTGACCGCGGACCACCGCGTGATCGACGGCGCGCTGGCGACGCGGTTCAACGTGTACCTGGCCGAACTGCTGGCGGACATGCGGCGCGTCATCATGTAAGCGTGGCCCCGGGCGCACCCGCGGCGTTCGCGCCGCGGGCCGGCGTGCCCGGCACCCTCACCCAACCTGCAGGCGCTGCCTAGCCATGACCACCATCGCGGTTGCCCGGAAAGGCGACGAGGTCGCCATCGCGGCCGATTCGCTGACCACGTTCGGCGACACCCGGCTTGCCGCCGGCTACAAGTCCGAGCACGACAAAATCCTGTTCGTGCGCGAGTCGTATATCGGGCTGTGCGGCAGTTCGGCGCATCACCTGGTGGTGGCATCGGCGCTGGCGCAATTGCAGGACGTGAAATTGGGCAGCCGCCTGGAAGTGTTCGAAACTTTCCGGCGGCTGCATCCGGTGCTCAAGGAACACGCCTACCTGAACCCCAAGGAAGACGAAGACGATCCCTACGAGTCCTCGCAGATCACCGCTCTCATCGCCAATGCGAGCGGCATTTACGGCGTGTATTCGTATCGTGAAGTGTTTGCTTACGATCGCTTCTGGGCCATCGGGTCGGGACGCAATTTCGCCCTGGGTGCCATGTACGCGATTTACGACAGCGATCGCAGTGCGGCCCAAATTGCCGCGGACGGTATCGCAGCGGGCATCGAATTCGACACCGCGTCGGGGCCGCCCATCATCACCCACACCCTGAAGCTGGCAAAGGAAAATCAGAAATGAGTCAATTGTTGGACGTGAAAGTGCCGGACATCGGCGACTTCAAGGACGTACCCATCATAGAAATATCGGTCAAGCCGGGCGACACCGTCACGGCCGACCAGGGCCTGGTCACGCTGGAATCCGACAAGGCCACCATGGACGTGCCGGCCCCGGCGGCCGGCGTGGTCAAGGAAGTGCTGGTCAAACTGGGCGACCGCGTGAGCGAAGGTACGCTCATCGCGCGGATGGAAGCCGGCGCCGCCGCGGCAGCGCCTGCGCCACAGCCGGCTGCGGCACCCGCCGCACCCGCGCCGGCCCCGGCCGCCGCACCAGCCGCCGCACCGGCCGCCGGCAGTTTTGCCGGCACGGCCGACATCGAGTGCGACATGCTGGTGCTGGGCGCCGGTCCCGGCGGCTATTCGGCGGCTTTCCGCAGCGCCGACCTGGGCATGAAAACCGTGCTGGTCGAGCGCTATGCCACGCTGGGCGGCGTGTGCCTCAACGTCGGCTGCATTCCGTCCAAAGCCCTGCTGCACGTGGCGGCGGTCATGGAAGAAGCGGCGCATTTTTCCGACCTGGGCGTGAGCTATGGCGCCCCGGCCGTGGATATCGACAAGTTGCGCACGCACAAATCCAAGGTGGTCGGCAAACTGACCGGCGGTCTGGCCGGCATGGCCAAGGCGCGCAAGGTCACCACGGTACGCGGGCTGGGCACTTTCATCGACCCCAACCACCTGGAAGTCGAACTTACCGGCGGCGACGGGCAGGAAAAAACCGGCGAGAAGAAGGTGATACGCTTTGCCAAGGCCATCATCGCGGCCGGCAGCCAGGCCGTGCATCTGCCCTTCATGCCCAAGGACGACCGCATCGTCGATTCCACCGGCGCGCTGGAACTGCGCTTCATTCCCAAGCGCATGCTGGTGGTGGGCGGCGGCATCATAGGCCTGGAAATGGCTACCGTGTATTCCACGCTGGGCGCGCGCCTGGAAGTCGTGGAAATGCTGGACGGCCTCATGCAGGGGCCGGACCGCGATCTGGTCAAGGTATGGGAAAAGAAGAACGCCCCGCGCTTCGACCGCATCATGCTCAAAACCAAAACCGTGTCGGTCGAGGCCAAGCCGGAAGGCCTGCTGGTCAAGTTCGAGGGCGACAACGCGCCGGCCGAGCCGCAGTTGTACGACATGATCCTGCAGTCCGCCGGCCGCGTGCCCAACGGCAAGAAAATCGGCGCGGAAAAGGCCGGCGTGATCGTGGGCGAGCGCGGCTTCATTCCCGTGGATAGTCAGATGCGCACCAACGTGCCGCACATATTCGCGATCGGCGACATCGTCGGCCAGCCCATGCTGGCGCACAAGGCCGTGCATGAGGCGCACGTCGCCGCGGAAGCCGCCATGGGCATGAAGAGCCACTTCGATGCCAAGGTGATTCCGGGCGTGGCCTATACCGACCCCGAAGTGGGCTGGGTGGGCCTGACCGAAGACGATGCCAAGAAACAGGGCATCAAGGTGGGTGTGGCCAAATTCCCCTGGGCCGCATCGGGCCGCGCCATCGCCAACGGCGCCGACTATGGCTTCACCAAGCTCATATTCGATGAAGAAACCCACCGCGTGGTGGGTGGCGCCATCGTCGGCCC
>JAEUNN010000428.1 GCA_016791085.1 Rhodocyclaceae bacterium
TTCGTCGGTCACCACCAGGGTGGGATGGAAGGCGTCGCCCTTGCCGCGCGCGCCATAGGGATGCAGGATTTCCAGTTCGCGTGCCGCGGCAAGTTCCGGATCGACCAGAAATTCCATGGTGGCCGTAATGTGCCGGCGCAGGCGCCGCATCTGGCGCACGCTGTCGCCGCTCACCACGACCACGTGCGCCCCGGATTTGCGCATCCTGCGGTAATAACAGGCCACCAGCTGCACATAGGCCGAACAAAACGGCGAGGACGCACCGCGGTCGAACACCCACACCGTGGGCCGGCCATAGAAGTGCCGGGTATCCACGACATTACCGCGCAAATCGCGCAGCAGCAGGTCGGGCATGGCGCTGCCTATGCGCAGGCGGCTGCTGGGATGATGCGGCAGCGGCGCATACCAGAACACGAACAGCAACAGCCCCGCAAAATTGACCAGCGCAAGCAGTAGCGCGAGCCAGGCCAGGTCTTCCTGGCGCAGCGCGCCGGCCAGCGACATTGCGACACCGCCGGCGCTCACGGCCAGACCGGCCGGCAAATACGGATGCAGGCGCACCATGGCCGGCAGATACGAAGACAGCACGCAAACCGCAAACAGCGTGCCGGCCATGCCGGCCCCCGCCAGGGCCATGCCGCTCCAGGCGTAGGTCCAGCCGTTGTGATAGGCATGCACCAGCCAGGCGACCAGCGTGAGCGGCACCACCACGCAGGCATAGGCGCGCACGTAGTACGCCTTCAGACTTTCGGTCTGGCGCAGTCGGGTGGATGGAACAGCGAGGATAGGACTCACCTGCGCCTCTTCCCGCGGGTACACGTCGAATACGGGTTCGTTTGCAGCATCCCGGTTTGCCGAGTCGGCCGGAACGCCCGGCAGCGTGTTTAGTCGTTCAGCCGGCATCGAAAGGTGACGAAATATTAATATATTCTCGAAATGATAGCGCAATGCACCATGGCGTGCCGTTACGCCGTTCACGCGCGCACCAAATTCGCGCCGGCACAGCGGAAGCCATGGGCCGGCGCCTCTAAGCCAGCACCAGGCCCGCCGGTCCGTCGGCCAGTTCGCCCACCACTGCAGCGCGCTCCATGCCCGCCCGATGCATGATTTGTAGCACTTGCGCGCTCGCCTCGGGCGCGCAGGCAACCAATAAACCGCCCGATGTTTGCGGATCCGCAAGCATTTTCCTGTGCCAGTCCGGCGCGCCCGCCGGCATATCCACGGCGCCGCCATAGGCCGCCCAGTTGCGCCCGGAGGCGCCCGTCGCGATACCGCGCTGCACCAGACCGGCCGCTTCGTCGATAAGCGGCAGAGCGGAAAAATCGACGCGCGCACAAAGCCCGGACCCGCGGCAAATTTCCAGCAGATGGCCGGCAAAGCCGAAGCCGGTCACGTCGGTCATGGCATGCACCGCTTCGAGTTCGGCCAGCGCGATGCCCGGAGTATTGAGCGCGGTGGTCCAGCGCAGCATTTCGGCGTAGCCGCCGGCGCTCAACAGGCCCTTCTTGAGGCCGGCCGACAATATGCCTATGCCCAGCGGCTTGCCCAGCACGAGCCGGTCCCCGGCGCGCGCGGCGCAATTGCGCTTGACCTTCTGCGGGTGCACGACACCCAGCGCGACCAGTCCGTATATCGGTTCGAGCACGTCTATCGAATGGCCGCCGGCAATCACGATACCGGCCTCGCCGCACACCGCGGCGCCGCCGGCCAGGATGCGGCCGATCACGTCCAGCGGCAGTTTGTCGAGCGGCATGCCGACCAGTGCCAGCGCCAGAATCGGCCGTCCGCCCATGGCATACACGTCGGATAGCGCATTGGTCGCGGCGATGCGGCCGAAATGCTCGGGATCATCGACGATGGGCGTGAAAAAATCCGTGGTCGCCACCAGCGCCTGATCGGCGTTCAACTGGTACACCGCGGCGTCGTCGGACGTTTCGGTGCCGACCAGCAGTTGCGCCGGGATGGCCATTTGCGGCGCACAGGCCAGCATTTGCGCCAGCACGCCCGGCGAAATTTTGCAGCCGCAGCCGCCGCCATGGCTAAATTCGGTCAATCGTATCGGGGCATTTGCGGACATGAAGAACTCCGGAGACAAAAATCGGCTTGCCGGCACGGCGGCGCCAGTTTAACGCGCCCGCAGCGCGGCCACCGGGCGCCGCGGGCACGACCCGGCCGCGACATGGGCATGCGCCGGCCGCAAATCCGCCCGCCAGGGGCGCAGACCTTGCCGGCAACGGAGGGCCGGCAGCGGCGCGCGGCGCCGTCCCGGCCCCCGGCGCCATGTATGCCCCGCCCGGCCAAATGCACGTAGCACGGCAAAAAACCCCTTGCAAATCAAGCCGGCCTCGGCCGTGCGCCGCGAGCGCGCAGCGCCGCCCGCCCGATTTCAGGATAATGTATCGCCACCTGCACGCCCCCGCCCCGTTACGGACGCGCGCGGGCGACGAAGCATGCGGCCCAGCCTGTGCGCAAGCAGGCGCGAACGACACAAAACAGAAGGAACCCCGATGAAACTTCAGCCCGTGCATTTTCCGTATTTCTTCTACGGCACCCTCATGAACGGCGGCAAATATTACGACCGCATCAAGCCCTTTCAGTCCAAGATCGAATGCGCGTTCGTGCATGGCCGGCTGTATTACAACGAATATCTGGACGAGAACGGCAACGCCTCGGTCACTGCCGCGCTGGAGCCGGTGGGCGCGCAGCGCATACGCGGCCACATCTTTCACGCCCTGCCCGAGCGCGCGCTGGAGCTGCAGCACCACCTCGACGAACTGGAATTCAACTTCCACCGGCCCGGCGTGCCCAGCCATCCGGACGCGGGCGGACGCGACCGCGTGTATCTGCGCAACATCATTTCCTGCTACACGGAATCCGGCGAATCTTTCCTCGCCTGGTGCTATCTGTACTATTCGGCCGAACACCCGCTGGAAGTGCTCATAGACGAAAACGAGCACATCGAAACCCTGGTCGAATTCAAGCCGATTACCCATCCGGAATTTCTGCAGCTGCGCGCGCTGCGCGCACGTGCCCGCGCCGCCGCCGTGCCGGCCGCGCAATAGGGCAAACGCGGGCGCCGCGCGGCACGGCCGGGCGGCGTGCCGCGCCCCACCTCCATCTGCCCGCGCAAGCCGCCCGGCCCGCGCCGCGGCTTGAGTGCGGTCAAGGCCGCGGCGCGGCGTTTCGCCCAGACTGGCGCGAAATTTTGCTTGCCACCCTTGCCATGCTTAGCACCGCCCCGACCATGCCCGATGCACCCGCCACACGCTGGCAGATTTTTTCCGCTGCACCGCACCGCCTGATGTTCTGTGCCGGCACGCTGCAAATTCTGGCGGCGCTGGCCTGGTGGCTGGCCCAGCTTGGTGCGCGCGCATACGCCGCGCCCCTGGCCTGGAGCGCCGCGCCGGCCTGGATACACGCCACGCTCATGGTGTACGGCGTGTTCGTGTTTTTCGTGTTCGGCTTTCTGATGACCGCCCTGCCCAAGTGGATAGGCGCCAAACCGGTCGCGCGCGCCGACTACCTGCCGGCCTGGGCCATGCTGTGCAGCGGCTGGGCGCTATTTCACCTGGGCATAGCCAGCGCGCCGCAACTGCTCACGACCGGTCTGGCCGTCGCCACGGCGGGTATTTTGACGGGCTGGCTGGTGCTGCGGCGCAGCCTCGCAAGCCGCCCGTCCAGGCGCATCGGCCACCCCGATCTGGTGTTATGGACCTTGCCGGCCGCGGCGTTCGGCATGCTGCTCATGGCGGTCGGACTGGCCACCACGTCGGCGGATTTCGTGGAAGCGGCACTGGAAGTCGGCCTCTGGGCCTACCTGTTGCCGGCATTCGCGATCGTGGCGCACCGCATGTTGCCGGCCTTCACCTCGATGGCCCTGAATTGCCCCATGCCGGCCGCCCCCATGGGCCTGCTGTACGCCATGCTGGCGGCGGCATTGGCGCACGGGCTGCTGGCGGTCGCGGCCGGCCCAGCGTGGACCTGGCCCGCGGACGTGCTGCTGGGCGCCGCCAGCCTCAAACTGCTGCTGGGCTGGAAACCGCGCCATGCGCGCAGCGTGCCGCTGTTGTGGTCGCACTATCTGGCGTTTGGCTGGCTGCCGCTGGCGGCCGCCATGCTCGCGCTGCAAAGTGGCGCCGCAATGGCCGGGCTTGCCGTGCCGGGCGGGCACGCCGCGCTGCACGCACTGGGACTGGGCTTTTTCGCCAGCCTCCTGGCCGGCATGATGACGCGCGTCACGCGCGGCCATTCCGGCCGCTCGGTGTATGACGACCGCCACGCCTGGCCGCTGTTCCTGCTGCTGCAATTGGCCACCGTGCTGCGCGTGGCGGCGGAATTTCTGCCCGGCCCGGCCATGAACTGGACCAGCGTGGCCGCCGCAGCGGTCGCGCTGCTGGCCTACGCGATCTGGGCCGCGCACCACCTGCCCATGTATTTCGCGCCGCGCGCGGACGGCCAGCCCGGCTGAGCCGCGCGCCGCACCTCAAAACTCCATATCCAGATCTTCGATCTGTTCCGGCTCGCCGCGCGCGGCCTCCAGCCAGGGCGCGAACAGCGGCCAGGCCATGATGGTTTTGACATAGCCCGCGGCGGCACTCGGCAGGGCCACGTCGTAGGTCGCAAACCGCGTCGCCACCGGCGCGAACATCGCATCGGCCATATTGGGTTTGGCGCCGTACAGGAAAGGGCCGCGGTGGCGCTGCAGGCATTCGGTCCACATTTCGACGATGCGCTCTATGTCGCCGCGCGCGCCGGCCCACACCTTGTACTGCGGGTAGTGCGCGCGCAAATTCATGGGCAGCGCGGAGCGCAGATTGGCAAAGCCGGAATGCATTTCGCCGCAAATGGAGCGGCAATGCGCGCGCAACTTCACGTCGGCCGGCAGCAGCCCGGCTTTGGGACGGATTTCGTGCAGGTATTCGGCGATGGACAGGGTATCCCACACCGCCACGCCGCCATGTTCGAGCAGCGGCACGCGATAGGACGGCGACAGCAGCAATAGTTCGGCGCGCACGTTGGGGTCATCCACGGGCACGGCTACTTCTTCGATATCGAGCCCGGCCAGCCGGCATAGCAGCCAGCCGCGCAAGGACCATGAGGAATAGTTTTTGCTACTGATCGACAGGGTGGCTTCGGCCATTTCCAGAATTCTCCTCGTGTTGCCGCGTCCGGCATGAATGTGCCGGCAGGAACATGCAATTTTTGAGCCAGAGGTCCGAGCATGCTTTATCTGACTTACGAGGCACACAACAATCTCGCCGAACCGGTGCGATCTTTGGCCGCACATGGCGTGGCGCTGTTGAAACGTCTGCGTCCTGCCGACTCCGCCAAGGGCTGGATGGACAACCTGTACGCCGCGCTGGATTTGCTCGCGCGCACGCGCATCACGCACGCCCGCCCGCCGTACAACATTCCGGAAATCCGCATCGGCGAGCGCACTGTTCCAGTGCACGAACAGACGGTTTGCACCATGCCTTTCGGTACGCTGCTGCGCTTCGCCAAACAGGGCGCGCAGCCGCAGCCGCGGGTGCTGGTGGTGGCGCCGCTGTCGGGGCATTTCGCGACCCTGCTGCGCGATACGGTGGCCACCCTGCTGATCGACCACGACGTGTACATCACCGACTGGCACAACGCGCGCGACGTGGCCAAACATGAAGGCCGCTTCGGTTTCGACGAATACGTGGACCACGTGATCGGCTTTCTGCAGGCCATGGGACCCGGCGCGCACGTGGTCGCGGTATGCCAGTCCTGCGTGCAAACCCTGGTCGCCGCGGCGGTGCTGGCGGAACAGCATAGCCAGTTCCAGCCGCTCAGCATGACGCTCATGGCGGGCCCCGTGGATACGCGCGTGAATCCCACCAAGGTGAATGAACTGGCGACGTCCAAGCCCATCAAGTGGTTCGAACAGAACCTCATCGCCACCGTGCCGCGCAACTATCCGGGCAAGTGGCGCCGCGTCTATCCGGGCTTCGTGCAGCTTACCGCCTTCATGAGCATGAATATCGAGCGGCACATCAAGGCGCACGAGGACATTTACGTGGCGGTCGCCAACGGCGACCTGGAAAAAGCCCGCGCGCTGCAGGATTTTTACGAGGAGTATTTCGCCGTGCTGGACCTGTCGGCGGACTTTTACCTCGAAACCGTGCGCTATGTGTTCCAGGAACACCGGCTGCCGCTGGGCACGCTGGAATACCGCGGACGCCGCGTCAATCTGGGCGCCATACGGCGCACCGCGCTGCTCACCGTGGAAGGCGAGCGCGACGACATTTGCTCGCTGGGCCAGACCGTCGCCGCGCACGACCTATGCACGGGTTTACGGCCGTATTTGCGCCATCACCACATGCAGCCCGGCGTCGGCCACTATGGCGTGTTCGCCGGCAAGCGCTGGCGCACGCAAATTTACCCGGTGGTGCGCAATCTGATTCTTTCCAACGAATCGGGCGTATAGGACCAGGTGCGCGCGTGGCCGGCGGCTCGCGCGGCCGGCCGCCTGGCCCGGCCGTGCGTCACTGCCCGACCCGGGTGGGGCCGCCGCCTTCGAATTCCGGCAGCGCCACGCCGGTTTTGCGTCCTTCGGCCGCGGCATAGACCAGCAGCAGGCGCGCCGGCCGCTCGCCCAGGGCGCGCGCGTCGTGCAATTCATGCGCCGGCACGGCCAGCGCGGCGCCGGCTTGCAGCCTGAGCACCTGTCCGCCGCGGCGGCGGATTTCCAGCGCACCTTCCTGCAGGTACAGCACGGCCGGCACACCGGCTTCGTGCCAGCCGGTATGCGCGCCCGGCGCCAGTTCCACGATTTCCGCGCGCAATGCCGCCGGCCCGGACGGGTAGCTCATGGGCTGGCCGTCCCAGGCCGTGGTGGAATCGAGCAGCACGGTGGTTTTGCTGCCGGGCAGCGGTTCCAGCGCCGTTGCGGCGCCGCTCGCGAGCGCCAGACTGCAAAGTGCAATGTTCAGTGTGTTGTTCATGCCCAGGTGTCCAGGGTGGCGGTGGCGAGGGCGCCGGCACGGCAAAGCCGGCCGGCCGGCAGCGGCTTGACCGCCGCGCGCACGCTTGCCGGCCGCCAGCCGCGCCGCTTCAGCCGCCCGACAGCGCGGCCACGATGAGCACCTCATCGCTCGCCGCGAGCGGCTGCGCAAGTTCCGTGGCCGGCTTGCGATTGACGTAGATGCGGATATGCACGCGTATGCGCTGCTGTTCGTCCACGATGCGGAAGCGCAGGCCCGGGTGCTGGCGGTCCATGTCGGCCAGCAATGCATCCAGCGTCGCGCCGGACGCCTCGCACTCCGACCTGCCGCCGGTATAGCTGTGCAGCGGACTGGGCACGATCACGCGCATGGCGCGCTCACCACGTCCACGGACAGCACCGGCGGCAAATGCGCGGCAATCTGACGCCAGCTGGCGCCGGCATCGGCGCTCATCCAGATTTCGCCGCTGCCGGTGCCGAAATACACGCCCACCGGGTCCGAGCTATCGGCGCAGAGCGCCTGGCGCTTTACCGTGAACCAGGCCGCGGCCGGCAGGCCTTTGTCCTGGCGCTGCCAGCTGGCGCCGCCGTCGCTGGAACGATATACGGCCGGGCGCCCGCCCACGCTGGTGCGCGGCCACACGTCGGTACCGTCCATGGGCATTACCCACAGCGTATCCGGATCACGCGGATGCAGCGCGATGCCGAAACCGATGTCGCCGACATCGCGCGGCATGCTCTCGCCTATGCGCGTCCAGCGCGTGCCGGGCCGGTCCAGCCGGTAAATGCCGCAATGATTCTGCTGATACACGCGGTCCGGCATGCGCGGGTGCAGCGCCAGCGCGTGCGGATCGTGGCCATAGGGGGCGTCCGGTTCGGGCAGGAAAGGCGCCGCGATGCCGGCGTTGAGCGGGCTCCAGGTTGCGCCGTGGTCGCTGCTTTCGAACACGCCCCCCGTCGATAGCGCCACATAGAGGTGCGCGCCGTCGCGCGGATCGACCTGTATGCTGTGCAGGATGGACCCTTCCGGCACTTCCATCACGGCGTCCTTGATGCGCGGATACAGGCCGTCGTTGAAACCCGCCACGCCTTCCCAGGTGGCGCCGTGGTCGGTCGAGCGAAACAGGCCGACCGGCGAGGTGCCGGCCCACCACAGGCCGGGCTGATCGGCATTGCCGGGCGCGAAACAGAACACGTGGGCCACGCTGCGGCCGCCCTCGCCTTCCACCTTGGGAAAAGCCGGCGGGCGCGCTGCTTCCACCCAGGACGCGGACGCCGCTTCGCGCCGGAACACCGTGGGGCCCAGGTGGCCGGGCTTGGCGGCCATCAGCCAGGTGCCGGGCGGGCGCGCATCGACGGCCATTTCATTGACCTTGGAACCCAGGAGGTAAGGCCCGTCGGCGCGCCACGCGACGCGCGCCGCATCGCTCGTATAGGTGAATCCGCCCTTGGTGGTGCCGACCAGCAAGGTGATCGCGCTAGCTGAAGTCATGGTGTGCTTCCTTGGTCAGGTCCTTCGAGGACACGCCGCGCTGGCTGCGCCGCGCATACGGGTTATGGCAGCCGCCGGGCGCAAAAAATTCCGCGCCGGCACCGCGCTCAAGCCTTCAGAAACGCGTCGCGCCCGCGCATCCAGCGCGCCAGATGCGCCGCCACGACCTCCGGCGCGCCGTCCAGGAGGCGTACGGCACAGTCGCGCGCGGCATCGAGCAGGCCCGCGTCGCGCTCCAGGTCGGCAAAGCGCAGCAACGGCTCGCCGCTCTGGCGGCTGCCTATGAATTCGCCCGGACCGCGCAATTGCAGGTCCTGGCGCGCAATTTCGAAACCGTCGGAATTTTCGTATATCACCTTGAGCCGCGCACGCGCCGCCTCCGACAGCGGCTGCGCATACATGAGCACGCACACCGACGCGCTGGCGCCGCGCCCGACGCGGCCGCGCAACTGGTGCAGCTGCGCGAGCCCGAAACGCTCGGCGTGTTCTATCACCATGAGGCTGGCGTTGGGCACATCCACGCCGACTTCGACCACCGTGGTGGCCACCAGCACATGCAGCGCGCCGGCCGCGAATTCGCCCATCACGGCGGATTTTTCGTCGGCCTTGAGGCGGCCGTGCAACAGCCCTATGCCCAGTTCGGGCAGTTCGGCGGCCAGCCGCTCGTGGGTTTCGAGCGCGGTCTGCAGCTGCAGCGCCTCGCTTTCTTCGATGAGCGGGCACACCCAATAGGCCTGGCGCCCTTCGGCGCAGGCTGCGCGCACGCGCGCGATCACGTCGTCGCGGCGCGCGGCGGATACCAGTTTGGTCAGCACCGGCCGGCGCCCGGGCGGCAATTCGTCCAGCACCGACAGGTCCAGGTCGGCGTAATAGCTCATGGCCAGCGTACGCGGTATCGGCGTGGCGCTCATCATGAGCAGATGCGGCGCGGTCGCGCTGTCGCCCTTTTCGCGCAGCACCAGGCGCTGGCGCACGCCGAAACGATGTTGTTCATCCACCACCGCGAGCGCCAGGCGCTCGAACGCGATGCCCTGTTCGAGCAGCGCGTGCGTGCCCACCGCGATATGCGCCGCGCCGCCCGCCAGTTGCGCGCGCGCGGCCTGTTTCTGGCGCGCGCTCTGCGACCCCGACAGCCAGGCCACCTGCATGCCCAGCGGCGTGAGCCAGCCGGCGAGTTTGCGGTAATGCTGTTCGGCCAGGATTTCGGTGGGCGCCATGATGGCCGCCTGCCAGCCGCTTTCCACGGCCTGCAGCGCGGCCAGCGCGGCCAGCACGGTTTTGCCGGAACCCACGTCGCCCTGCAGCAGCCGCTGCATGGGATAAGGCAGCATGAGGTCGGCCGCGATGGTTTGCCACACGCGTTGCTGCGCCGCCGTCAGGCGGAACGGCAGCGCCGCACACAGCGCCGCCACGCGCTCGCCTGGCGCGGCCAGTTGCGGCGCCCGGCGCGCACGGCGCTCGGCATAAGCCAGGCGCAGCGACATTTGTTGCGCCAGCAATTCGTCGAAGGCCACCCGCGCGCGCGCCGGCTTGAGGCGCAGATCGAGGTTTTCCAGCGTTTCGCCGGGCAGCGGCCGGTGCAGCGCATGCACCGCCTGCGCAAATTCCATCAGGTGCAAGCCCGCGCGATCCGCGGCCGGCAGCGTGTCGGACAAATCCACGCGCGCCAGGGCCGCCTCGATTTCCTGCCGCAGGCGTGCCTGGCTCAGGCCGGCGGTGGTCGGATAGACCGGCGTGAGGGTATCCGGCAAGGCCGCGCCGTCCGCCACGGCCTTGTAGCGCGGATGCACCATTTCGAGGCCGTTCCAGCCATGGCGCAGCTCGCCGAACACGCGCAGCTGCGCACCCGGGACCAGCTGTTTGAGGTTGCTCGGATAAAAATTGAAAAAGCGCAGTTCGATTTCGCCGCCCGCGTCCGCGCACAGCACGCGCAACTGGCGCCGGCCGCGCACTTCGACTTCCGCGGCCAGCACCTTCACCTCCAGCTGCACGGCTGCGCCGTCGGGCGCGTCGGCGATGCGCACGACGCGCGTTTCGTCCTCGTAGCGCAGCGGAAAATGCAGCGCCAGGTCGATGTCGCGCGCAAGTCCCAGGGCCGCCAGTTTGTCGCGCAGGCTGCGCGCGGCGGCGGAACCCGGGGCGCCCTTCATGGGCGCTGGCGGCCGGCCGCCGCGGCAGCGCCCGGGCCGCGCCGCGCCGGATCAGGCGGCATCCAGCACCAGCACCGCATCGGCTTCTATGAGCGCGCCGCGCGGCAGCGCCGCCACGCCCAGCGTGGCGCGCGCCGGAAATGGCGCCGGCACGTGGCGTTCCATGGCCGCATTGACTTTGGGCGTGTGGCTCAGGTCGGTAAGGTATACGGTGAATTTGACGACTTGCCCGAGACTGCCGCCGGCCGCCTGGGCCACCGCCTGCAGGTTCTGGAACACGCGCTCTATCTGCGCGTCTATGCCTTCCACGAGCTGTGCCGTGGCCGGGTCGAGGCCGATCTGGCCGGACAGATAAACCGTGTCGCCGGCACGCACGGCCTGGCTGTAAGGTCCGATCGCGGCCGGTGCCGCGCTGGTCGAAATGATTTGTTTCGGCATGGATAGGTCCCGTCGTCTGTATATAAGCGGCCGCCTGGACGCGGCCGCGCAGAATGATATATCTGCAAGCTGCGGGCGGCTCGCCCGGAAAGGAAAAAACCATGCCCTCACCCACCGAAGCCCTGGAAAAACTGCTGGGCGGTCCGCGCGACGGCGCCTTGTTGCGCTACAGCCTGGGCAATGAATACTTCAAGGCGGGCGAGTTCCAGCGCGCCGCGCAAATGCTCGCCACGGCGCTGGAAAAGGACGCGCACTATTCGGCGGCCTGGAAACTGCTCGGCAAGACGCACGAAAAAGCCGGCGACGGCGCGGCCGCAATAGCGGCCTGGCGGCGCGGCATGGAAGTGGCCGAAGCGCGCGGCGACATACAGGCGGCCAAAGAAATGCGCGTATTCGCGCGCCGCCTGGAACGCCAGGCGGGCGCCGCCGGCGCACCGCATGAGGACGACTAAGCCGGGGCCTGCAGCGCCCGGCGCGAAATTCGCCGATCCCTGCCTGCATATGTGTTAGTGGCACTAAATTGAATGCCGCAAAACGCCCCGCCAATGCCGCTGCGCGTGCCCGGCCGCGCCGCGCGCTCGGGCCGGTGGCGCTGCCTGGGCGCAGCCCGCGTGGGCCTGCGCGCGTATGAACAGGGCCTGATCCGCGCGCCGCGGCGCGCTCCCGGCACGCACTGATGCACGGCGCGGCGCGCGCCCTGCGCACCATTAGTGGGCGCCCCGTGCTGCCCGCGCGGCGCCGCAGCCGCGCCGGCACGCGCCAGGATGGCAGCGCTTTATCAAACACTTGGCGGCCCGCGGCGGCGTGCGCGGCGGCAGGATCGCTTTTTGCTTGACTCACTGCGGGAGTTCAACCGCCGCAGCGAGGGAAAGCCATGGGCAGTGTAGTAATAGATGCGGCGCCGCAGGCGATCGCGCTCGACCCCGCGCACAGCGCCGTCGTCATGATAGACATGCAGCGGGACTTTCTGGAACCCGGCGGATTTGGCGAAACGCTGGGCAACGACGTAAGCCTGCTCCAGGCGGCAGTACCGGCCTGCAAGGATTTGCTGAAACTGGCGCGCGCCGCCGGCATGCTGGTGATCCATACGCGCGAAGGCCACCGGCCCGATCTGTCGGACGCCCCGCCGGCCAAACTGCAACGCGGCGCGCCGTCGCTGCGCATAGGCGACCGCGGCCCCATGGGGCGCATACTGGTGCGCGGCGAGCCGGGGCACGACATTATCGCCGAGCTTTATCCGGCCCCCGGCGAGCCGGTCATAGACAAACCCGGCAAGGGCGCCTTCCACGCCACCGACCTTTACTCCATATTGACCAACCGCCGCATCGACACGCTCATCGTATGCGGCGTGACCACCGAAGTGTGCGTGCACACCACCGTGCGCGAGGGCAATGACCGCGGCTTCCGCTGCATCGTGCCGTCCGACTGTTGCGCATCTTATTTCCCGGAATTTCATCAGGTCGGTCTGAAAATGATTTCCGCCCAGGGCGGCATTTTCGGCTGGGTAAGCGACATGGCGCGCATTTCCGCGGCATTCGCGGCGTTACCCGAGGCGCTCGCGGTGGCCTGAAAGCCGCGCGCGCCGGGCAAGTCAGTTCAATCAACAGCGAGGCAAGCGTCATGGCGACACACAAACCGACCCTCTGGACCGCAGGCGACTGGAACGCACTTTTCGGTTTCGGCACCAATATTCTCGTGAACCTGCTGGTACTGACGACGCTCATGCGTTTCGTGCTCAAAATGCCGGACGAACTGGTGTTCGGACGCATCCTGCCGGCCACCGGCCTGATGCTGTGCCTATCCACCTTCTATTACGCCTGGCTGGCCTATCGGCTCGCCAAATCCACCGGACGCAACGACGTGTGCGCACTCCCCTCGGGTATCAGCGTGCCGCACATGTTCGTGGTGGTATTCGTGATCATGCTGCCCATCGCGGCCAAAACCGGGGACCCGGTCAAGGGCTGGGAAGCCGGCCTCACCTGGGTGTTCGTGCAAAGTTTCGTGCTCATGGCGGGCGGTTTCGTCGCCCCCATCATCCGCCGCATCACGCCGCGCGCCGCCCTGCTCGGCACGCTGGCCGGCGTTTCGGTGGCATTCATATCCATGCGCCCGGCGCTAGAAATGTTCATGACGCCGGTCATCGGCGTGGTGTGCTTCGCCATCATCCTGCTGTCCTGGTTCGGCGGCGTGCGCTATTTTCGCGGCATCCCGGCCGGCCTGGTGGCCATCGCGGTGGGTAGCGCCATCGCCTGGGGCTCCAACGCTTTCGGCCTCCACTATGGCGGCATGAGCCTGGACAAGGTGACCGAGTCGTTCGCGAATTTCGGCTTTTCGATTCCTTTGCCGGCGGTCGATCACGTATTCAGCGGCTTCGAATTTCTTGGCGTGATACTCGTGACCGCCATCCCCTTCGGCATTTACGACCTGGTCGAAGCCATGGACAACGTGGAAAGCGCAGCCGTGGCCGGCGACAGTTTCCCGACCACGCGCGTGCTCACGGCCGACGGCGCGGTCAGCCTGATCGGCTGTCTGCTCGG
This sequence comes from Rhodocyclaceae bacterium, assembly GCA_016791085.1. Lineage (GTDB taxonomy): Bacteria > Pseudomonadota > Gammaproteobacteria > Burkholderiales > Rhodocyclaceae > JAEUNM01. The sequence continues at coordinate 13,582 of JAEUNN010000428.1, forward strand.
CAATCCTTTCATCAACGCCGTGTATATCGGCCATCCGGGCTGGAAAGCCATGGGCGGGCGCATAGGCTATTCGGCCGCCACGGGGGTCATGGTGATCGTGCTGTCGTGGTTCGGCATCATTTCGCTCATGCTGGCGCTGGTGCCGGTGGTGGCCATCGCGCCCATCCTGCTCTACATAGGCATGCTGATCGGCGCCCAGTCTTTCCAGGAAACCCCGCGCAGCCACGCGCCGGCCATCATCCTGGCGCTGGTGCCGCATCTGGCCGCCTGGGGCAAACTGCAGATAGACAATGCGCTGGGCGCGGCCGGCACCAACGCCATGGCGGTCGGGCTCGACAAGCTGGGCCAGGTCGGCATCATGTACCACGGCCTGTCGGTGCTGGGCGGCGGCGCGATACTGGGCGGACTGATGCTGGGTGCCATCGCGGTATTCATCATCGACCGGCAATTCACCAAGGCCGGCGCGTTTTCGCTGGCCGCCGCGGCGCTCACGTTCTTCGGCTTCATGCACGGCGAGGCCATAGGCGTCATGCAGTCGCCCGCCGTCGCGGCCTGCTATCTGATGGTTGCCGGCATCATGTACGCCTGCGCGAAGTACGCCACCACCAGCGCCCCGGCGCCGGTGGCCGCCCATCACCACGAACCCGTCGCGGCCGGCGCCGCGGGCGCCGCCTGAGCGTCCGCCGCCATGCAGCGTCCAAACCGCAAGCAGGGCTTAAACCCGGGCGACGGCTGAACCGAGTTCTCCTGAGTAGCACGTACCCCACTTTGCCGCGCACCGCATCATGCGCGGCTTTTTCTTTGCGGGCCGCGCCAGCGCCATGGCGCGGCGCGGCCGATGCCGGCGCGGCACACGCGCGCCGCTGCGGCATTTGACCCGGCCGGCGCCGCGGCGCTAGCATGCCCGCTTCCCAGCAGCCCGCGCCGCATCGGCGCATCCCGCCATGACCACCCGCAGCATTACGCTGGACGCACGCCTGTACGACTACCTGGTGGCGCACTCCCTGCGCGAATTGCCCATACAGCGCGAACTGCGCGAGCACACCGCCGCGCTGCCCCTGGCGCGCTGGCAGATCGCGCCCGAACAGGGGCAGTTCATGGGCCTGCTGCTGCAATTGATGGGTGCGCGCCGCGCGCTCGAAATAGGCACCTACACCGGCTATAGCGCGCTCGCCCTGGCGCTTGCCCTGCCTCCGGACGGAATACTGATCACCTGCGACATCGACGCCGCGACCACCGCCGTCGCGCGCGAATTCTGGCAGCGCGCCGGCATCGCCGTGCGTATCGAAACGCGCATCGCGCCGGCGCTGGACACGCTGGACGGCCTCATCGTGACCGGCGCCGCCAACAGTTTCGACTTCGCCTTCATAGACGCCGACAAAGCCGGCTACCGCGACTATTACGAGCGCTGCCTCACGCTGCTGCGCCGCGGCGGCCTGATCGCCATCGACAACACCCTGTGGTCCGGCCGCGTCGCCGACCCCGCCAACGACGAATCCGACACCCGCCACCTGCGCGCCTTCAACACCCTGCTGCACGGCGATGCGCGCATCGCACTATCGCTGGTCCCGATCGGCGACGGACTTACGCTGGCGCGCAAGCTCTAAGGGCGCGGCCCGGCTGTGCCTGCGAACGTTTAGC
>JAEUNN010000490.1 GCA_016791085.1 Rhodocyclaceae bacterium
TAACAGAATGCGCATGCCCAGGATTGGCTGCTGCGGACCTTGCGATCGATTTGGATTGGTCGGGGCGAGAAGATTCGAACTTCCGACCCCCTGCACCCCATGCAGGTGCGCTACCAGGCTGCGCTACGCCCCGACACAAGAGAGAAGTATAGCAGACCCCGGCCGGGGCTTCTTCAGGAACGCAGCAATTCGGCGATCGCGGCAAGCTCGGCGCGCAGCCCGTCCATGTCCAGCGCTTCGCGCGGCGGCTCGCCCGGCAGCATGGCCGGCATTGCGCTTTCGTCGCGCGGATCCATTTCGTTGAGGCGGTTGCGCGCGCCGCTGATGGTGAACCCTTCCTGGTACAGCAGTTCGCGTATGCGGCGCACCAGCAGGACTTCGTGGTGCTGGTAGTAGCGGCGGTTGCCGCGCCGCTTGACCGGCTTGAGTTGCGTGAATTCCTGCTCCCAATAGCGCAGCACGTGCGGCTTTACGCCGCACAGGTCGCTCACCTCACCGATGGTGAAGTAGCGCTTTGCCGGAATTGCCGGCAAGGGGTCGGAATCCATGGCGGTGGCGTTTATTCCTCAACCGCGGGCGGTCCCAGTTGTTCGACCGCCGCCTTCAGTTTTTGGCTGGCATGAAACGTGACCACGCGCCGCGCGGTGATCGGAATTTCCTCGCCGGTTTTGGGGTTGCGCCCCGGTCGTTGCGGCTTGTCGCGCAACTGGAAAATGCCGAAGCCGGACAGCTTGACCGTATTTCCGGCTTCCAGCGCAGCGCGAATTTCGTCAAAGAACGCCTCGACCATGTCTTTTGCTTCGCGCTTGTTGAGCCCCACTTTTTCGAACAGCAGATCGGCCAGTTCTGCCTTTGTCAAGGTCATACCGTTTAAACCTCCCCCACTTAATCGCGCAGTTTTGCGGCAAATTGCTGCTCGGCAGCATGCACCATCGCGGCCACCGCAGCATCTGCTTCCTTATCCTCCAGCGTACGTTGAGTATCTTGCATAACTACGCGAAAAGCAAGGCTTTTTCGGTCTTTGGGGATACCCGTACCGTGGTATTGATCGAACACTTCGAGCTCGGTGACGATGGATGGCGCAGCGCGCCTGAGGCAGTCCAGCAGGCTTGCCGCGGAAAGTTCGTGCGCCACCACGAGCGCAATATCGCGCCGCACGGCCGGGAAACGTGACACTTCGCGGTAGGCCGGAACGCCGGCTGCGCCGAGCGCGTCCAGGTCGAGTTCGAACACCACCGGCGCACTGCCAAGTTCGTATTTCTGCACCCACTGCGGGTGAATTTCCCCGACCACGCCTATGCCGCGCCCGTCCACGATGACTCGGGCGGCGCGGCCCGGATGCAGCGCGGGATGGTCCGTGCGCTCGAATTCCGGGCGCACCGGCGCGAGCAGCGCTTCGACGTCGCCCTTGACGTCGTAAAAATCCACCTTGCGCGCGGCTTCGCCCCACTGTTCGGCCAGCTGCGTGCCCCAGGCCAGAGCGGCGATGCGGCGCGGCTGATCAAAGCCCGCAACCGGCTCGCCGGCCGCATCGAGGCGGAAACAGCGGCCGGTTTCGAACACCCGCACGCGCTCGAGATGGCGTTTGCGATTCGCGGACACCGTGGCAACCAGCCCGGGGATCAGCGAGGAGCGCATGACCGCCATTTGACTCGCGATAGGATTGGCCAGCGTGACCGGACTGGAATTGGCGCAAAAATCGGCTTCCCAGTCGCGCTCTATGAATGCGTAGTTGATGACTTCCTGGTAGTCGCGGCCGACCAGCACCTGCTTCTGGCGCGCATCGCTGCGCCGGCCCTCGGGCAGCGGCAGCATGGTTTGCGGCGCGCGCGGCGCCTCGACCGGAATGTTGTCGTAACCGTGCAGGCGCGCCAGTTCTTCGATCAGATCGATTTCCAGCGCCAGGTCGAAGCGGTAACTGGGCGGCGTGACGACGAAATTTTCGCCCGCGCGCGCGACCGGCAGCCCCAGGCGTCCCAGCAGGGCGGCCATGTCGGCGTCGGACAGATCTATGCCCAGCACGCGCCGCGCGCGCGCCGGACGCAATGCGATGGGCGCGCGCTGCGGCACATTGACCACGTGATCGTCGACGGGCCCGGCTTCGCCGCCGCAAATTTCCAGTATCAGTTGCGTCACGCGCTCGACGCCGGCCACAGTATCTTCAAAATCCACCCCGCGTTCGAAACGGTGGCTGGCTTCGCTCACGAAGCCATAGCGGCGCGCCCGCCCGGCGACTGCTTCGGGCCACCAGAAGGCGGCCTCCACATACACGCTGCTGGTATCCGCCGTGCATGAGGTGGATTCGCCGCCCATGATGCCGGCCATGCTTTCCACGCCGCCCTGGTCGGCGATCACACCGACGTCGGGCGCCAGCGCGATGGTCTGGCCGTTCAACAGCAACAAGGCTTCGCCCGGCCTGGCCCAGCGCACTTCCAGCCCGCCGCGGATTTTGTCGGCGTCGAACACGTGGTTGGGCCGGTTCAGTTCCAGCATGACGTAATTCGAAATATCGACCAGCGCGGAAATCGCGCGCTGGCCCGAACGTTCCAGACGTTCGACCATCCAGGCCGGGGTGGCGGCACGCGCATTGACGCCGCGCACCACGCGGCCGCTGAAGCGCCCGCACAAATCGGGCGCGGCAATGCTGACCGGCACCTTGATGTCGTGCGTAACCGGCGCGGCATAGGGCCGCGGCGCCACCAGACCGATGCCGGTGAGCGCCGCCACTTCGCGCGCAATGCCGAGCACGCCCAGGCAGTCGGCACGGTTGGGGGTAAGTTTGATCGTGAATATCTGATCGTCCAGCCGCAGATAGCTGCGTATGTCCTGGCCCACCGGCGCATCGGCCGGCAAGGCGAGCAAACCCGCGTGGTCCTGCGACAGCCCCAGTTCGCGTGCCGAACACAGCATGCCGTAACTATCCACGCCGCGCAGTTTGGCCGCCTTGATGGCCAGACCGGGCAGGTTTGCGCCCACCTTGGCGCAGGGCACTTTCATGCCGGCCACTACGTTAGGCGCGCCGCACACGATTTGCAGCGGCTCCGCGCCGCCCGCATCGACGCGGCATACGCGCAGCTTGTCCGCGCCGGGGTGTGCCTCGACGGCTTCCACGCGCGCCACCACGATGCCCGCGAACGGCGGCGCAACCGGCGCCAGCGCCTCGACCTCCAGCCCGGCCATGGTCAATTCGTGCGCCAGGCGCTCGGCTTCGATGCGATCGGACAGGAATTCGGCGAGCCAACTCAAAGGAAATTGCATGGCTATGCCTCAGCGAAATTGGGACAGAAAACGCAGATCGCCGTCAAAAAACAGGCGCAGGTCATTGACGCCGTAGCGCAGCATGGTGAGCCGGTCCGGCCCCATGCCGAAGGCGAAGCCGATATAGCGCTCGGAATCTATGCCGCAATGCGCCAGCACATTCGGGTGCACCATGCCGCTGCCGGCAATTTCGAGCCAGCCGGTGTGCGAACACACGCGGCAGCCTTTGGGGCCGGCGCCGTCGTCGCAGAACACGCAACTCATGTCGATTTCCGCCGACGGCTCGGTAAACGGGAAGAACGAGGGCCGAAAGCGCGTGGATAGCTGCGGCTTTTCGAAAAAGCGCCGCAAGAAATCGGTAAACACGCCTTTGAGGCCCGCGAAGCTCACGTCCTCGGCGATCCACAGGCCTTCGACCTGATGGAACATGGGCGAGTGCGTGGCGTCGGAATCGACCCGATAGACGCGCCCGGGCGCGATGATCTTTATCGCCGGCATGGCGTGGCCAGCTTCCATGAGCGCGCGGTGGCGCGCCACGTGCGCCTGCATGTAGCGCACCTGTATGGGGCTGGTATGCGTGCGCAACAGTACGCCGCTATTGCCCTCGATGTAGAAAGTGTCGTGCATCGAGCGCGCCGGATGGTTTTCCGGCGTATTGAGCGCCGTGAAATTGTGGAAATCGGTTTCGATTTCCGGCCCGTCGGCAACCTCGAAGCCGGTCGAGCGGAATATGGCTTCGATGCGATCGAGCGTGCGCGTCACCGGATGCAGGCCGCCCAGTCCCAGGCCGCGGCCCGGCAAGCTCACGTCCAGCGCCTCTTCCTGCAGTTTGGCCGCCAGCGCCGCCTGTTTCAGCGCCGCGCGACGTGCTTCCAGCGCCTGTTCCAGGCGCTGTTTGGCCTGGTTGATGACGGCGCCGGCCTCCTTGCGCGCCTCCGGCGCCAGGCTGCCCAAAGTTTTGAGGCGTTCGGAAATGGCGCCGCTCTTGCCCAGATAACGCGCCTTGGCCTGCTCCAGCAGGGATGCGTCCTGGATCGCGTCAAACTCGCTCAGAGCCTGGCTGACTATGCTGTCTAGGTCTTGCATGTGGGATTTCCTGCGGAAAGCAGATTCGGGCGCCCTGGCGGCGCGCAATTGCCGGCGCGCGCAAAAAAAGAGGGAGGCTCGCGCCTCCCTCGTTTTTTCGCGGCGCGGTCAGGCGGCCAATTGGGCCTTGGCCTTGTCGGCGAAGGCCGCAAATGCCGGCTTGTCGAACACCGCCAGATCGGCGAGCACCTTGCGATCGACCTCGACGGCGGCCTTGCGCAGCCCGTTCATGAAGGTCGAATAGGTCATGCCCAGTTCGCGTGCGGCCGCGTTGATGCGGGTGATCCACAAGGAGCGGAAATCGCGCTTGCGATTGCGGCGGTCGCGGTAGGCATACTGGCCGGCTTTCATGACCGCCTGTTTGGCGATCCGATAGACATTGCCGCGACGGCCCCGGTAGCCTTTGGCCTGGGCGAGAATTTTCTTGTGGCGCGCGCGCGCCGTTACACCGCGTTTGACTCGTGGCATGGTTCCGTCTCCTTAGGCGTAGGGCATCATGGCGCGAACGCCGGCCTCGTTGGTGGCATGCACACCGGTCATTCCGCGCAACTGGCGCTTCATTTTGGTGGATTTCTTGGTCAGGATGTGACGCTTGAACGCTTGCGAACGCTTGATGCTGCCGCTGGCACGCACCTTGAAACGCTTCGCCGCGCCCTTTTTCGTCTTCATTTTGGGCATGATGGCCACTCCGATTTTCTGTGGCGGCAGGTGGCTTCCCCCTGGAAGCGCTTTTCGGAACCCGCAACCACCTCTTTTTTGAACGGGCGCCCCGCGCCCGTTCGTCGCGCTCCGCACGGCCTGTGCGGGCGGCCGGCATCACCTCGGGCCGGCGGCCCTCAGTGCGCCTTTTTCCTGGTAGGCGCCAGAATCATGATCATCTGGCGGCCTTCCAGCTTGGGAAACTGTTCTACCGTCGCATACTGCTCGAGGTCGGTACGCACGCGTTCGAGCAGGCGGATGCCAAATTCCTGGTGCGCCATTTCGCGCCCGCGGAAGCGCAGCGTTACTTTGGCCTTGTCGCCGTCCTGCAGAAAGCGCACCAGATTACGCAGTTTGATCTGGTAATCGTTTTCGTCGGTACCGGGACGCAGCTTGATTTCCTTGACCTGAACCTGCTTCTGCTTGAGCTTGGCCTCGTGCGCTTTTTTGGCTTCCTGGTACTTGTACTTGCCGAAGTCCATGAGCTTGCACACGGGCGGCCGGGCGAGCGGTGCAATTTCCACCAGATCGACTTCCGCCTCTTCGGCCATCGCGAGCGCCTGATGCAGCGGCACGACGCCTATCTGCTCGCCTTCGATGCCGACCAAACGCACTTCCGGTACGGATATTTCTTCGTTGATGCGCTGCGTCTTCTGCTGTATGGCTATGGTTGGATACCCCGCCTGTCAAAAAAAAACAAAGCCGTGCGTTCAGGCCCTTTCGGCAACTTCCTGCCGAACACGTTCGACGAAAGAATCGAGACTCATGGGTCCCAAATCCTTACCGCCACGGGCACGCACGGCTACCTGTTGCGCTGCCATTTCCTTGTCGCCCACGACCAGGTAGTAAGGCAGCTTCTGCAAACTATGTTCGCGGATTTTATAGCCTATCTTCTCGTTGCGCAAATCCGCCACCGCGCGCAGGCCGGCGCCGCGTAGCCGGCGTGCCACATCGGCGGCATACGGGCCGGCGTGATCGGTGATGGACAGCACCACGGCCTGCACCGGCGCCAGCCAGGGCGGCATGGCCCCGGCGTGATGCTCGATCAGGATGCCGATGAAGCGCTCCATGGATCCCACGATGGCGCGGTGCAACATGACCGGTACGCGGCGCGAATTGTCCTCGGCCACGTATTCGGCGCCCAGACGTTCCGGCATGAAAAAATCGACCTGTATCGTGCCGCACTGCCAGACGCGCTCGAGCGAATCTTTCAGCGAAAACTCGATTTTGGGTCCATAGAACGCGCCTTCGCCAGGCAATTCCTCAAAGGGCACGGCTTTCGCGTGCAAGGCGTCGGCCAGCGCGCGCTCGGCCTTGTCCCAGATTTCGTCCGTGCCTATGCGCTTGGCCGGCCGCGTGGACAGTTTGTACAGGATGTCCGTGAAGCCGAAATCGGCATATACCTTGTGCAGCACGTCGATGAAATCCGACACTTCGCTGCCGATCTGGTCTTCGGTGCAGAAAATATGCCCGTCGTCCTGCGTGAAGCCACGCACGCGCATGATGCCGTGCAGCGCGCCCGAAGGTTCATTGCGATGGCAGGCGCCGAATTCGCCGAAGCGCAGCGGCAGGTCGCGGTAGCTGTGCAGGTCGGAATTGAAAATCTGCACGTGGCCGGGACAGTTCATGGGCTTGATCGCGTAGTCGCGATTTTCCGCAGCCGTCGTGAACATGTTGTCCTTGTAATTTTCCCAGTGGCCGGTTTTTTCCCACAGCGCGCGGTCCAGAATTTGCGGGCAGCGCACTTCCAGATAGCCGTGGTCCTGATAAATGCGGCGCATGTATTGCTCGACCTGCTGCCACAGTTGCCAGCCCTTGGGGTGCCAGAACACCAGGCCGGGCGCCTCGTCCTGCAGGTGGAACAGGTCGAGCGCGCGCCCGAGCTTGCGGTGGTCGCGCTTTTCGGCCTCTTCGAGGCGGTGCAGGTAGGCGTCCTGCTCGTCCTTTTTCGCCCAGGCGGTGCCGTATATGCGCTGCAATTGTTCATTGCGCGAATCGCCGCGCCAGTAGGCGCCGGCCACTTTCATGAGCTTGAAAACCTTGAGCCGCCCGGTAGAGGGTACGTGCGGGCCACGGCAAAGATCGATGAAATCGCCCTCGCGGTACAGCGACACGTCTTCGCCGGCCGGAATCGACGCGATGATTTCGGCCTTGTAGTGTTCGCCTATGGAGCGGAAAAATTCCACGGCGCGGTCGCGCGGCCACACTTCGCGCGACACCGGGAGGTCGCGTTTGGACAGTTCCTGCATGCGCGCTTCTATGGCCGCGAGGTCCTCGGGCGTGAACGGGCGCTTGTAGGAAAAGTCGTAATAAAACCCGTGCTCGATGACCGGGCCTATGGTGACCTGGGCGTCGGGGAACAGTTCTTTGACCGCGTAAGCCAGCAAGTGGGCGGTGGAATGGCGGATCAGGTCGAGGCCTTCCGCGTCGCGCTCGGTCACGATGGCAACCCTGGCATCGGCTTCGACGCGATGCGACAGATCCACCAGGCGCCCATCCACCTTGCCCGCCAGCGCGGCTTTGGCCAGCCCGGCGCCGATGGACGCGGCAATTTCGCCCACACTGACCGGCGCGGGATATTCGCGCACGGAATTGTCCGGCAGGGTGATGGCAACGCTCACTGGAGCCTCCGCGCAAGCAAAAAAAAAGTGCGGTTCGAGCCGCACTTTTTACATTGAAACTTGGGCCCGATCTAGTCTGTGCCTGGCGTCGTGACGGTTGCACGCGCACGCACCGCCGTGCACGTTGCAACGCCCGAAAGCCTGACCGCCGACATAGGGTGAGTCCTGGCAAATTTGGTAGGCGCGGACGGGATCGAACCGCCGACCTCTACCATGTCAAGGTAGCGCTCTAACCAGCTGAGCTACGCGCCTGAAGAGAAAAGAAGTATAGCCTATTTTTCGCCGCCGGCAAGTGGAAAAATGCCGCGGGCCGGCATGCAGCGTCCAGGCGCCAGTTTGCGCGCGGGCCGCGCCATACGCTGGAGAACTTCAGGCCGCTATCCACAAATGCTGTGGATAAGTCCGGGGACAAGCGTCGGGAAATGGGGCTAAACCTATAATTTTGCGCAGATTTCACCGTTATGCTCGAAAAAGAGGCAGAAAAATGGGCTTGTTCGAAGCATCCAGCGCGCCCGTAATGTGCTAGCCCAAACGGTAGTGCGCGGCATGGCGGGCGCAGCGCCGGACGCCCCGTCGGCGCGCAGCGATTGGAGAGCGGACGGCTCGGGCCGGCAGCAAGCCAGTCCCGGCGCGCTGGCGCAGCCCCGGTATGGACGGTGAGCGGATCGCGCGCGACCGCCTGGCCCCCAGGCGGCCGCCAAATTGCGGGCCGAGCCCGGAGCGCGCGAAGTTTACCTGCAGTCCGTCTGCAGCGCAGCAGCCCCGGCCGCGTCCGGGCTGATCGCCAGCTTGCGCATACTGCACACCGCGCCCGCGCCGGCACCGAAATCCGCTTTCAGGGCCGCCACCGGCCCCGCCGCATCGGGCGCACGCAGCGTGATATGCCCGCCCGGAGCGCCGGTCAAAACCAGATTGCCCCCGCCCAGCGATATCGATCCCGAAACGCCGGACACCGGCGTGCCGGAACCGGCGCCGGCGAGGTTGCTACCCGTCGCGTCCGACGTAACCAGGGTCACGGCGTAGTTCTCCGCTTCCGTGAATACAACGAATTCCACGGGGGGCAGTTCTTGCAACGAAATTATCGCTCCGCCCG
>JAEUNN010000501.1 GCA_016791085.1 Rhodocyclaceae bacterium
GACCGCCGGCGGCAAACAGGCGCTGCAGCTGCCCGGCGGCGACACGCGCCATTTCCTGCTCGACGGCGATTGCGTGATTTTCAAGGCGCATTGCGAGCGCGCCGGGTTCCGCCGCATAGGTTTCGGCATTTGCCGCGGCACGGTACTTGGTGCCTGAGCGGCGGCTGCGCGCCGCGGTCCGCGCTGTGTGTCAGGGCGCACTGCCATACAGCCCGTGACCGCGCGCATACAGGCGCGCCAGCCCGAACAGTGCGTCGATATTGGGTGTGGCCACGTCCAGGCGCAGACCCAGTTCGTGCACGGCGCCGATGAGCGCATCGAGTTCCAGCACGCGGCCGGCTGCGGCGTCCTGCAGCATGGACGTTCGGAAGGCGCCCAGTCTTGCCGCGATGGCGAAACGGTCTTCCGGGTCCTGATCGATGGGGCAGCCCAGGCGCGCGCCGAGCGGCCGCCGCAGGCCTCGCCCAGAATCAGGCCGCGGCCCATGGCCAGGTCCGCCAGACCAGGCTCAGTCGTGGATACGCTGGCATGCACGACGCAGCCGATCACGCTCGAATAGGGTATCGCCGCGGCAATCCTGCCTGCGGGATCGACGCTTGCCAGCGGAGCGTCGCCCAGCGCCGCGACACCGGTGCCGAACCACCAGGGCACGCCGTTCATGGCCGGCAGCACCATGGTTTGCGGCCCCAGGAGCGGGCCGATGCGGCGCGCCACCTCGGCCAGCGCCGGGCCTTTGACCGCAATCACCACCAGGTCCTGCACGCCCGCCAGGGCGGCGTCGTCCACCACCCGCGCGGGCGCCTGGATTAGTTGGCCTGCATCGCGCAGCCGCCAGCCGTGCGCGGCGAGCGCGGCCAGCGTGGCGCCGCGCGCAATGGCCACCAGTTCCGCTTCGCCAGCCGCGGCGAGGCGCGCGCCCAGCATGACGCCTACCGCTCCGGTGCCGACCATGCAAACTTTCATGCGCCCTACCCCGTTCTCATTGCCCGCCCGCGCCGGCCCGGCCGCATTCAGCCCAGCGCGCGGCGCATCACGCGCATGGCGGAGGGCCGGAAGCCGGCGGCGGCGTAAAACGCCTGCGCGGCATGATTGTCGTGCCCGGTCAGCAGGGTGACGCGGGTCATGCCCTGAGCGGCCGCCCAGGCGCAAATATGCTCGACCAGGCGCCGGCCCAGACCGCGCCCGCGCCACTCGGCCGCCAGGATCAAATCTTCCAGCAGCAGCACCGGGGCGCCTTCGGCCGTGCTCACGAGCGTGAGCGCGTTGGCCATGCCGATCACGCGGCCCTCGGCGCGCAGCACGAATAGCCGGCCGCGCTCGGGCTGGTCGAGTATCAGACGCAGGCCCGCACATTGTTTGGCCAGGTCGGGCTGGAAATCCGCCTCGCGCGCGAACAGTTCCTGCAACAGCGCGGCCATGGCCGGAATGTCGGCGCCGCCGGCGAATTCGATATTTACGTCCATGCGATGCGAGGGCCCGCCGCGCGCGCCTCAGCGCCCCTCGAAGCGCGGCTTGTGCCGGGCGAAAAATGCCGCGATGCCGCTACGATAGTCTTGCGTATCGAGGTAGGCAAAGTTTTCGCGCACCTCGGCTTCGCTGAGCGGCTCCGCCGGGGGCATCAGCCGGCGCACCAGGCGCTTGTGCCCGCGCGCCACCAGCGGCGCCCCCGCGGCGATGCGCTGCGCCGTGGCGAGCGCCTCGGCTTGCACTTCCGCATCGCCCACCACGCGCGTCACCAAACCTTTGGCATGGGCTTCGTGGCCCACAGGATGCGGCCTTCCAGCAGCAGTTCCAGCGCCACGGCCGCTCCGGCCAGGGCCAGCAGTCCGGTCAGTTCGGTATGCGCCATGGTGAAGCCCGGTTTCAGGATGGGCACTCCGAATTTGGCCGAATTGCCGGCTATGCGCAAATCGCACTGGCCGGCAATTTCCAGGCCGCCGCCTATGCAGGCGCCTTCGATTGCCGCCACGGCAGTCCTTTCGAAGCAGGGTGTTTGCAGAACTGGCACGTGTATGGTTCGGGGGATGGTTCGGGGATATACAAGGGGGTTCTCCCCTTGTTCGTACACTCGTCTTTTCCGGCCCGGACAGGATGCACGACCTGTTTGGTTCCGGCCCGGCCGGATTGGGGTGGCGGCAATCGGAAATGGCGCGCAAGGCGCCGCCTACCCAGACGCCATGATAGGTCTACGCCTGTTCGAAAGTGTCGCGCAGCGTGGCGAATTCCTCGATGTCGCCGGCGCGGCTGCACAGGATGTCAGGGTTCATGGCGGAAGCGCAGATTTCGGAAGCGGCGATTATCCCGCACGGCCGGCGTGTTTGCGTCACGATGCCGCGTGCATGAGACTGGCCGGCCCGCGCGGCATGCGCTAAAGTATGCATATTGTGCGCGCCGCGGATCACCCGGGCGCGCACAAAACGTTTCGTGCCGCCGCGACCGCAAGGCGCCGACGCCAGTTCAGAACAAGACAGAACAAGAAATTGCCCGGTCCAGGCCTGCGCCGGCGCAATCCGACGGAGAAACCCGCATGAAAATGCTGCTCGTGTCCGACCTGCATTACACCCTCAAACAGTACGACTGGGTACAACAGGTGGCCGGGCATTTCGACCTGGTCGTGATCGCCGGCGATCATCTGGACATTTCCGCGGTGGCGGCGCTGGAATCGCAGATCGTGGTGATTTCCAAATATCTGCAGCGCATCGGCGCCAAAACGCGCCTGCTGGTCAGTTCCGGCAACCACGACCTGGATGCGCGCGGCGGCGACGGCGAGCGCGTGGCGTCGTGGATCAGCGGCAGCAGTTTTCCGGGCATTACCGTGGATGGTCAGGTGCTCGATCTGGGCGATACGCGC
>JAEUNN010000529.1 GCA_016791085.1 Rhodocyclaceae bacterium
AGCCGACCGCATGCTGGACATGGGTTTTTCCGACGACGTGCTGGCCATCGCGCGCGCCCTGCCGGCGGAACGCCAGACGGTGTGCTTCACGGCCACCATTTCGCAAAGCGTGCACGACCTGTCGCGCCAGTTGCAGCGCGACCCGCAGCGTATTTCGGTGAGCGCGCCGCCGGAACAGAAAGTGGCCATCGACCAGTCGGTGGTGTTCGTCGATGACATCGCGCACAAGCGCCGCCTGCTGGGCCACTGGCTCACCGACGCCGCCACGGTCCAGGCCATCGTATTCACGGCCACCAAGCGCGATGCCGAATCGCTGGCCGAACTGCTGGACGCGGACGGCCATTCCACCGTGGCGCTGCACGGCGACCTGCCGCAGCGTGCACGCACGCGCATGCTCAACCAGTTGCGCCGCGGCGAAGCGCGCGTGCTGGTGGCAACCGACGTGGCGGCGCGCGGCCTGGACGTGCCGACCGTGACCCACGTGTTCAATTTCGACCTGCCGCGCATGGCAGAGGACTATGTGCACCGCATCGGCCGCACCGGTCGTGCCGGCGCCAGTGGCGTGGCGGTGTCTTTCGTGGGCCGCCAGGACCTCATGGTGCTGCGCCGTATCGAGCGCTTCCTGGGCAACCCGGTGCGCGTGAATGCCGTGGTCGGTCTGGAAGCCCGCTTCAATCCGTCGGAACGTTCCAGCCGCCCGCGTCCCGACGGCAAGCCGGGCAGTTCGCGTTTCGGCAAGCCCGGCGGTGCGCCGTTCAAGCGCAACGGCAGCCCCGACGGCGCCAAGCGTTTCGGCGGCGAGGCCGGACGCAGTTTCGCCGGTCCGCGCCCCGAGGGCAACCGTGGCGAGCGCAGTTTTGGCGGTCCGCGTCCGGACGGCAATCGCGGCGGCGAGCGCAGCAGCTGGCGCCGTGACGGCGCCGGCAATGGCGCGGAAACGCCCTGGCGGCATGGCGAAGCGGACGGCAACCGCGGCGAGCGCCGGCGTCCGGAGGCCGACGGCAATCGCGCGCGTCCCGGCGAAACCCACGCACGCCGCGACGGCGGCTGGGAAAAGCGCGGCGCCAGCCCGGCCGGCGTGAAGCGGCGCGACCGCGACGACTACTGAGCCGGCGAGACGCGCCCGCCACCGGCGGGCGCCGCAGCGCAATGATCCACTGCAGGCCCCGCGATCCGGGGCCTGTTTGTCTGTAGTGCTGTTCCGCGACCTCTGCCGCAAATGAAACGATACCCGGTGCTGGCGACCGGCCTGTTGCTGTTCGCCGCGAGTGCAATGAGTCTGAACGGCTGCCAGCCGGAACAGGACCGGGCCGCGCCGGCCGCAGCCGCCCGCGTCGATGGCAGCGTGATTCCGCAGGACCAGGTGGAGGTGCTGGCTGCGCGCCTGTCCGGCACGGATGCCGGCACGGCCAGGCGCGCCGTGCTGGAACGTCTGGTGGGTGAGGAAGTGCTGCGTGCCGAAGCCCTGCGCCAGGGCCTGCACAAAGATCCCAAAGTCCGCGCGCGCCTTGCCGCCGCGGAGCGCGAGGTCCTTGCCACCGCCTATCTGGACGATGTGGCCGCACGCGCGGCCAAACCCGGCGCGGCGGAAATCCACGACTACTACCAGCAACATCCCGAATTGTTCGCCGAGCGCCGCATTTACGCGCTGCGCGAAATCGACATCGAAGGCGGTGCGGACGTCGCGCAGGCCGTCGAGGAGCGCGCCGCCAAAGCCAAATCCGTCGCCGAACTGCTGGAATGGCTGCGCACCACGCGCGTGGCGTTTTCGGTCAAGGACATCACGCTGGCCGCGGAATCGCTGCCCATGAACTGGGTTGCCGCGCTGCATGCGCTGCGCGATGGACAGATGGCGCTGGTGCGCGGCGAGCGCGGCCTGGTCATGTTGGGCATAGCCGGCTCGCGCAGCGAACCGGTATCGGAACAGACCGCGGCGCCGCGTATCGAGCAGTTCCTGTGGCAGCAGCGGCGTACCGAACTGATGCGCAAGACCGGCGCCGACCTGCGCGCGCGCGCCGCCATCGAATACCTGCCGCCCTATGCGGCGGAGTCCCCGGCCGCCGCCGCGGCGGGCCCGGCGCGGCCCTGAGACGCGAAGGTGACGCGCGCGCCCGCGCTTGCCAGTGCCGGCGCGGCATCTTCCCACTTTTGGTGCAGTGCGGCCTCGTCAGTCGGCGCCAAACTGCCATGCGCGGGCGCTGCTGGTACAATTCGGCGGGGCGACGAGGCCAGGGGGCTTGGCACGGCGATTGCTTGTCGCTCCATGCGCGGCACAGTGCTTGATGCGCGTATGCGCGCCTGCGGTGCGCGTGAGGGGCGCGCCCGCCCACGAGGAGAAAATAACATGACCGAATGTCTGCCCGAGTTGGCCCGCCTCACCGCGCACGGCGTGGAAGTCGTGCGCGTCACGATTGCGGCCACGCGCGGCGCGAGCCCGCGCGAGCCCGGCACCGACATGCTGGTGCATCGCACCGGCACGCACGGCAGCGTGGGCGGCGGCAAAATCGAATTCAAGGCCGTCGAGCAGGCGCTGGACATGCTCGACCGTGCCGAAACCAGCCCGCAGCGGCGTGTGCTGCTGGGCGACAGCGACGGCGGCAGTGTCGAATTGTGGCTGGACCGCTATACCGCCGCCGACGCCGAGCTCTGCGCGCGCGCCGCGCAGATGCTGGCCGAGCGGCGTGAATGTGTGCTGGTCACCGCCATCGACACGGGCCCCGGACACCGCTTGCTCATGGCGGCCGACAGCCTGGCCGCGCGCGAGCTGCCGCCGGCCGGCATCGATCCCCTGCTCCACCGAGCCGCGCTCGAACTCGTACAGCAGGGTGCCGCGGTATGTCTGCTCGGCCTGGGCGAGCGCCGCCTCATGCTGGAGCGCGTGGCGCGCGACCACACTCCGCTGTGGGTGTTCGGCGCCGGCCATGTGGGCGGCGCGCTGATACGCCAGCTCGCGCAACTGCCGTTCGACATCACCTGGGTGGATAGCCGCGAAGAAATGTTCCCGCACGACCTGAGCCGCGACATTTGCGCCGTGTTG
>JAEUNN010000587.1 GCA_016791085.1 Rhodocyclaceae bacterium
CAAGAGCGTGGGGCGCGCGGTGCTGGAATCTTTGGGCGTGCCGTTTGAAACTTTGGACGTGATCGACAATCACGACGTATACGGCGGTTCATTGCCGCCTTCGAGCCTGGCCGACGTGCTGTTCTGTGCCAACGAAATCACACCCTGCCGCAATCCGCTTTCCAAGCTTACGGCGGTCGAACAATCGAACATGCGCGACGCCGCGGCCGGCACCGTTGATGACGACCTGGTGCGCCAGTGCGTCGAGGAATCCGCGCATGAGGTGGATATGTTATTGAGGGCTTTGGGTGCCTGAGGCGGTTGAGCACTTTCTCACGCAGCGGCGTACCGCCAGGCTGAACGGGTGACCACAAAATAGCGAGGATTGAGGCATTTGCAACAGGCCGCCGCAAACGTAACGCGGGGGTGGCTTGACGCAGGAAAGCTGCAGTTCGATACTAGACTTGCAAAAAAACAACCGATCCGACTAAAGGCAAAACCTCCGAAAGGAGGTGACGCAAAGTCTCCGGTCTAAAGAGTTCTGAGGACAGGGCTCCAGGATAGCGGGATTGCCGGCTGGGGAGCGCCACACGGTGCTCCCGCCCATACTTCCCGCCCTCCCGCAGTCCATGGCCTCGATGTTGCGCACTGGATGAAGGAATGCACTGTGGGACAGAAATCTGACAACATCGTCAATCTCGGCGCCGCGCTCGCGGCCGCAACGGGAATGGGCGGCGCGCGCCGGTCTCCTCCTTCGGGTGCCAAACATCGTGTGCTCACCGATTGTCAGGATTTTGCCCTGCGCCGCCTGCGCGGCTCGCTGGAGGGCATGCTCAAAAAAATCGAAGAAGAACTGGTGTCTCTGGCCGACGCGGAACTGGATCGCGACACGCGCAGGTTGTACGACGAAGCGCGCGGCAAGGCCCGCATACAGTGGCGCAGCATAGAAGAAGCGTTCATCGACACGGTGCAGAAGCACTATGAAGAAGTGCTGTCCGGCGGCACCAAGCGCATCGGCGCCACGCTGGACGAACTCAAGCTGGTCGACGAAGAAGAACTGTCCCAGGATCTCGCGCTCAACGAAGCCGCCGGCCACCTCAAGGAACGTTGCGAAGACGACCTGTTCGCGCTGAGCCAGCGTTTCGGCTCGCTGCTGGGGCGGGCCAATCCCAACGACGAAGACAATCCGCTCGGGCCGGATGCCGTACGCGCCGGACTAAAAAGCGCGTGCGAGCGCATCGAAGGCAGCGTGCAGCTGCGTCTGGTGTTCCTGAAGCTGCTCGAAAAGCAGGTTGCGGACGAAATTTCCTCGCTGTATCGCGACCTCAACCAGCGTCTGATCGAACTGGAAGTGCTGCCCGAGTTGCGCCGCGGCCACCGTGCGTCGCAGCGTGCGTCCGCACATGCGCCGGCCGAGCCGGAAGCCGCCGGCGCCGAATTGCCGGCTTTGCCCAAGCTGGGCGATGACGACTGGTTCGCGCGCCTGCGCGGTGCCGTGTCCGACACCGGCGGTATGGCGCAAGCTTATAGCGGCGCAGGCGGAACGGGCATGGCGCCGGGGCCGGATTCCGCCGAACTTGCCGCCAGCACCGCCGATTTCATGCAGAACCTGAGCGCCCTGCAGCGCGCCGTGCAGCAAATGCCGAATACGTTCGCGGCCGCTCCGGCCGGCTTGAGCGCGGCCGACCTGCCCGGGCTGAACAACGTGCTGCACAATTTGCGCGACAGCCAGACCGGCCAGCAACTGCCGCCGCTGGACGCCATCACGGTCGACATCATCGCCATGCTGTTCGACTTCATTTTCGATGACGAGCAGATTGCCGATCCGATCAAGGCGCTGGTCGGGCGCCTGCAAATCCCGGTGCTCAAGGCGGCCATGCTGGACCGCAGCTTTTTCTCCAGCCGCCACCATCCGGTACGCCGCCTGCTCGAAGGCATTTCGCGCGCGGCGATCGCCGCCGGCCGCCATATCGGGCATCACGACGCGCTGTACGTGCAGCTCAATTTCATGATTTCGCGCATCCAGGACGAATTCGAGAACGATCTGGCGATTTTCGATTCCGTGCTGGCCGAACTGGATACTTTCCTCGCCAATCAGGCCGAACACGAGGCCGAGGTGGCGGAACGTTCCGCCCGTATCGTGGAACACATGGAACGCAAGGAACTGGCGGTTGCCGCGGCCGGCCGTGCCATGGCCGCCAAAGCCGCGCCAGGCGTGCCCGAGGCGGTGCGGCAGTTCCTGCTGACATGGTGGACGCGCCGCATGCAAGCGGCCTGGGAAGAGGGCGGCGAAGAAGGCGAAGCCTGGAAGGCGGCGCTGACTACCGCGACCGACCTGGTCTGGAGCGTAATGCCCAAAGCCAATTCGGAAGAGCGCAAACAACTCGTGCAACTGCTGCCGGGCCTGTTGCGCCGGCTCAATCAGAGTATCGACGAACAGGAAGTTCCGGCACCGGAAAAGCGTGCCTTCCTGGACGCGCTGGTGCTGCTGCATTCCAGCGTGGTGCGCCCGGCGGCGGCAACTGCGGCGGCGGCGGCCGAATTCGCGGCGCCGGTTGCGGCGGCGCCGGCCGTCGCAGCGCCCGCGCTCCCGGCCCTGACCGAACCGGCCATCAGTGTGAGCCGTACCGGCGACGGCGAGATCGAAGTCGAAAGCATCAGCGCGGAACTGCCGCTGGGTTTTGAAATGCCCATGACGCGCATAGACCGGCTGGTACGCGGCGACTGGGTCGAATTCACCAATAGCGAGGGCGCGCGCACGCGCGGCCGCCTGTCGTGGATCAGTCCGCGGCGCAGCCTGTTCCTGTTCACGAATCCGCAGTCGCCGCGCGCGCTGTCGATCACGCCGGATGCGCTGGCGCTGCAATTTCAGCGCGGCGAGGCGCAAATGCTCGATGACGCGCCGATGTTCGAGCGCGCCGTGCGCAAGGCGCTGGAAACCGTACCGGGAGCGTGAGCCGGCGTGCGGTGGTCGACGCCGCAAGTGGCTGCGTGGGGTTAGAATCGCGCTTCCTTCAATGCGACCGCGATCATGAGCACACTGCTTTTTTACGAGCGTATCGTCCCCCTGGACCGCAACGTCCATCGTAACCTGCGGCTGAAAGCCCAGCCCGGCCACAAATTCGCGGCCGCCACGCATTTCGTGCCTATCGCCGCTGCCGAACTGGCACCGGCTTCGCACGAATATCCCGTGGTGTTTGCGCGCCAGGAAGACGGTTTGCTGCCGGTTGCGCTGCTCGGCATGCGCGAGCGGGAAAATCTGTTCATGGGCGAAGATGGCTGGCGCGCGCGCTATGTGCCGGCTTTCGTGCGTCGCTATCCGTTCGTCGTCGCCAAACAGGATGACGAAAAACTCATGGTGTGCATAGACGAGGCTTATTCCGGCTTCAGCCGCGAAGAAGGCGAACCGCTATTCGACGCCGAGGGCAAGGACGCCGCCTTCCTGACCCAGGCGCTGAGCTTCGTGCAAGGGTTCCACGCCGAAGCCGCCCGCACCTCTGAATTCTGCAAGGAACTGGACCAGCTCGGACTGATGCGCGAAATGTCGGCGCTGGCCGAATTGCGCGACGGGCGCAAGTTCCGCCTGGAAAAATTCTGGGTCGTGGACGAGCAAAAGCTGCAGGCGCTGCAAAGCGCGGCCGTGGTCGACCTGTTCCGGCGCGGCTGGATGGGCCTGATTTACGCCCACCTGTTGTCGCTCACCAACCTGCAGGATTTGCTGGACCGCACCGCGGCCAAAACCGCCAACTGAGCGCGCCCTGGCGCCGTTCAGCCGCGTGCCGCCGCCCCGCGCCGGCGGCGTGCGGGCGGCGCCGGCAGCACGATGCGCGCGCACAGGCCGCCGCCCTCGCGCGGCAGCAGGTCGAAGCGCCCGCCATGGCCGCGCACCACGCGGTCCACGATGGCCAGCCCCAGTCCCGCGCCGGTGGCGCCGGTGCGCGCGGCCTCCAGCCGCGTGAACGGGCGTTTGACCAGTTCGGCCTGGTCCGGCGGTATGCCCGGGCCGCGGTCCAGAACTTCGATCTTCACTTCATCGCCGGCATCGCTCAGCACGATTTCTATGTCTGCTTCGGTGCCCGCATAGCGCACCGCGTTATCCACCAGATTGGCCAGCACGCGGCGCAAGGCCAGCGGCCGCGCGTACAGCAGCGGCGCCTGCGGCGGCAGGCGCGCCTGCACTGGCAGGCCGCGGCGCAGGTATTGCGCGGCCAAATCCTGCACCAGGTCGGCGGCGTCGAATTCCACCTGGGGCTCGCCGCCGTCCTCGCGCGCAAAATCCAGAAACTGGCCGATCACGCGATCCATTTCTTCTATGTCGGCGCGCATCGAGTCGGCCGTGAATTCATCGGCGCCGGACATTTCTATGCCCAGCGTGAGGCGCGTGAGCGGAGTGCGCAAATCGTGCGATACGCCG
>JAEUNN010000937.1 GCA_016791085.1 Rhodocyclaceae bacterium
GGTCGGCCTGCACACTCACCTGGCCGAAACGCTGGATGAAGAACGTTACTGCCTGGCGAAATTCGGCCGGCGCCCCGTCGAATATGCCGAACACCTGGAGTGGCTGGGCCCCGACGTATGGTTCGCACACATGGTGCACCCCAGTCCGGCCGAAATCGAGCGCCTTGCCGCGACGCGCTCGGGCGTTTGCCACTGCCCGGGCAGCAACATGATCCTGGCTTCCGGCATCGCACCCGTCCGCGCCATGCTGGACGCCGGCGTACGCGTAGGCCTGGGCGTGGATGGATCGGCCAGCAACGACGCCGGCCACTTGCTGGGCGAGGCGCGCCTGGCCATGTTGCTGCAGCGGGTCGGCTGGCCCGGCCACGAATCCGGCGCGGCGCGCTTTTCCGCGCGCGATGCGCTCGCGCTGGCCACGCGCGGCGGCGCGCAAACTTTGGGGCGCGACGACCTAGGCAGTCTGGCGCCGGGCATGGCGGCGGATTTCGTGGCGTTCCGTATCGACGGTCTGGCCCACGCTGGCGCGCTGGGCGATCCGCTCGCCGCGCTATTCACCTGCGCGCCGGGCAGCGCCTGGCTGTCGGTCATCGACGGCAAGGTGGTGGTCGAGGACGGCCAGATCGCCGGCCTGGATTTGCCGCCGCTGATCGAACGCCACAACCGGCTTAGCCGCAAACTGCTCGAGCGCGCGGGGTTGGCCTAGCGCCTGGAAATCAGGCACTTGCGACGCCATCCGGCAAGCCCGTTTGCGTTGAGCCGCGTGAGCAAAACCCGGCGCGAACGCGGCCGCGCCATGCGCGGCGCGCGGCCTGGCCCGTGCCAGCACGCGCGCCAGTGCAAAATGTCCATTTGAGCCATCCGGCCGGGAGTTCATCATGTCAGTAGCCACCGCGCGCGACCACGGCTTCATCACCCAGGTGCTGGCCCTGGCGCAAAGTTCTCGCGACGCCGGCCACCATCCGTTTGCGGCCCTGGTGGTGGGCGCCGACGGCAGCGTGATCGCTCAAGCCATGAACGCCTCCGCCAGCGACCGCACCGCGCACGCCGAAATGAATGCGCTGCGCGCGGCGTCCGCGCGCTTTTCGCCGCAGGAACTGGCCGGTGCCACGCTCTATAGCAGTACCGAACCTTGTGCCATGTGCGCCGGCGCCGCCTACTGGGCCGGCATAGGCCGGGTCGTGTATGCGCTGGCCGAAACCAGCCTGCTGGAACTGACCGGCGCCGACCCGGAAAACCCTACCCTGTCCTTGCCCTGCCGCGAAGTGTTCGCGCGCGGTCAGCGCACTATCGAGGTGCTGGGCCCGCTGCGCGAAGACGAAGCGCGCCGCCCGCACGAGGGCTT
>JAEUNN010000621.1 GCA_016791085.1 Rhodocyclaceae bacterium
CGATTTCCATCGCGCGTTCGGACAGCGGGCCACCTTTGACGATCTCCAGAAGATAATACATCAAGTGTCCGCCGTCCAAGAGCGGGATGGGCAGCAGATTCAGCACGCCCAGGCTGATGCTGATGAGCGCCATGAAGCGCAAGTAATACGTGCCGCCCATGCGCGCGGACTGGCCGGCATAGTCGGCGATCGTGACCGGCCCGCTGAGGTTCTTGAGCGACACGTCGCCGGTGAGCATTTTGCCGACCATGGCCAGGCTGAAGGTCGCGGTTTCCCAGGTCTGATCCATGGCCCGCCCTAGCGCCGCGATCGGCCCGTAATGCACGCGCACGAACATGCGCTCGCGCAAGCCGGGTTCTTCGCGCGGCGCGACGCCGATGCGCCCGATTTTGCGTCCGCGGTCCTCGACTTCGCGCGGCACCACGGAAAACTGCAGTTTTGCCTCTGCGCGCTCAACCTCCAGCTGCAGTGTGCGGCCTGCCGCCGTGCTCACGATGCGCGCAAGGTCCGCAAAGTCGTCTATCGGTTTGGCGTCTATGGACACGATGCGGTCGCCGACCCGCAATCCCGCCTGCTCCGCCACCGCGCCCGTCTCCAGGCGCCCCACCACGGGCGGCACGTGTGGCCGGTAGGGTGCGAGACCAAGATGCCCGAGCGGATCGCGCTCCAGTTCACGCGTGTCTACGCCGGACAGGTCGAGCCGGCGGATTTCGATGTGCCGCGCTGCGTCCATGGTTTCGACCGATACGGTCTCGCGGTCGAAAGCCTTTTGCAGCAGTTGCCAGCGAAAATCCTGCCAGGTGACTACCGCCTGGCCATCGACCGACCGCACTTCGTCGCCGTCCCGAAATCCGGCCTGCTCGGCCACGCTGCCGGCGCTAGGCCGGTCCAGCACGGCACGCAGTTCGTCCATTCCGTACAGGTACAAACCCCAGTACAGCAGCACCGCCAGCAAGAAATTTGCGAGCGGTCCGGCCAGTACGATGGCAAAACGTTTGCCAACGGGCTGGCGATTGAAGGCGCGGCCAAGTTCGTGGCTGGCGACGGGGCCTTCGCGTTCGTCCAGCATTTTCACGTAGCCACCCAGCGGGAACACCCCGAGCGCCCATTCCGTGCCGTCTGCCCCCATGCGGCGCGATAGCACCGGCCGCCCGAAGCCGATCGAAAAGCGCAGCACTTTCACGCCGCACAGACGCGCGACGAGGTAGTGGCCGTATTCGTGTATGACGATGAGCGTACCGAGCGCGACCAGGAAAGCACCCAGGTAATACAGCAGGTTCATGTGCGTGCCGCCGCCAATAGGGCATGCGCCGTGTCGCGTGCCGCCCGGTCGGCGGCAAATACCGTGTCCAGGCAATCGGCTGCGCGTATCGTCGAACGCTGCAAAGTTTCCTCCACGGTGTCGTGTATGCCCATGAAACCCAGTTCGCCGCGCAAAAATGCCGCAACCGCCACTTCGTTGGCCGCGTTCAGCACGGCCGGCGCGGTGCCGCCGGCATGCAGAGCCGCATAAGCCAGGGCCAGGCACGGAAAGCGCTCGTGGTCCGGACGCTCGAAGGTCAAACAGCCCTTGGCCGCCAGGTCCAGCATGTTTACTCCCGCATCCATGCGTTGCGGCCAGGCCAGCGCGTAGGCGATGGGCGTGCGCATGTCCGGGGTGCCCAGTTGCGCCAGCACCGACCCGTCCAGGTATTCGACCATGGAATGCACCACGCTCTGGGGATGGATCAGCACGTCTATGCATTCCGCCGGGGCGTCGAACAGCCAGTGCGCTTCGATCACTTCCAGGCCTTTGTTCATCATCGTGGCGGAGTCGACCGATATTTTGCGTCCCATGTTCCAGTTCGGGTGCGCGCATGCCTGGTCAGGCGTCACACCCGCCAATTCACTGACCGGCGTGGTCCGGAACGGACCGCCCGAGGCGGTCAGCAAAATGCGGCGCACCCCGCTCGCGCCGCCGACGCGGCTGCCCTGTGCCGGCATGCACTGGAACACGGCATTGTGTTCGCTATCTATGGGCAGCAGCACCGCGCCGTGCGCGGCCACCTCGGCCATCAGCAATCCACCCGCCAGCACCAGGCTTTCCTTGTTGGCGAGCAGTATTTTCTTCCCGCTGCGTGCAGCGGCCAGCGTGGGCGGCAAGCCGGCAGCCCCGACTATGGCCGACATGACGCAATCGACTTCGGGCGCGCGCGCGATCTGCTCCAGTCCGGCCGCGCCCTCCAGCACTTCGGTGCGCAGGCTGTCGCGGGCCAGCGCGGCGCGCACTTCGCGCGCCTGCGGCGCACCCGGCAGCGCCAGATATAGCGGCTTGAGCCGGCGCGCCAGTTCCACGATGCGGCCGGTCTGGCTGTGCGCCGACAGCGCGACTACCCGGAATTTGTCGGGGTGGCGCTCAACGACGTCGATGGTGCTGGCGCCTATCGATCCGGTGGCGCCCAGTATGGCTAGGTTCTGCATGGTTTCGCGGCAGTCGGCCGATGCGCCCTCACGCGCCGGCCAGGGCCAGCACCAGCGCCACCAGCGGCAGCGTGGAGGTCTGGCTGTCTATGCGGTCCAGCACGCCGCCGTGGCCGGGTAGCAACTGGCTGCTGTCCTTGATACCTGCCTGACGTTTCAACATGGATTCGAACAGGTCGCCGATTATACTGAGGGCGGTCAGCGCCAGCATTGCAGCGAGCCCCAGCACCCAGGCCGCCGCGCCCCCGGGCAAGTTGTCCGCCACGCCGGCCGGCAAGGCATAGCGCAGCGCCAGCGCGCCATAGATGCATACGGCCAACAGCGCGCCATACACGCCCTCCCAGGTTTTGCCGGGGCTGATGGCAGGTGCGAGCTTGCGGCGGCCGAAAGCGCGGCCGCTGAAATAGGCCGCGATATCGGCCACCCAGACCAGGGCCATGGCGGCCAGCAAGGTAATTGCCGAAGGCCAGCGCAACTGCGCCAGCGCCAGGGCGGACGGCAGGATGACCACCAGGCCGGTCAGCTTGCCGGGAAGGCCGGCCGCCGGCCAGCGCCGTTTGAGCCAGAGCGGCACGAGCAGCAGCCAGAATGCGGTCGCTGCCGCATACAGACCGGGCAGCAGAGGACCGCGCGGCAGGCGCCAGTCGTCCAACCCGAGCGCCGCCAGCGCCAGCACGGCAATCGCGCAGACCAAGCCGTAGACCACGCGCGCCGCGGCGCCGAGGCGGACGAGCGCGCCCCACTCCCAGCCGGCGAGGCCGGCAATGAGCGCGGAAAACGCAATCCATCCGAGCGGCGGCAACCAGGCTACGGCAGCCGCCACCACACCCAGCAGCACGATCGCCGTAATGATGCGCTGCTTGAGGTTTTCCGACATGTCAGCCGGCCCTCGCGAACGCGCGCCGGCCGGCGCCGCGCCGCGCGGCCGCGCTGCAGTCCCGCGCGCTGGCCGCGGCACGAGTTCGCGCGCGATGCGTCACGCTTCGCCCCCTGCGGGCGGCAGATCCGTCAGTTGTTCGCTGGTGCGCCCGAAACGGCGCTCGCGCTTCTGGTAGGAGGCAATTGCCAGGTCCAGTGCGGCGGAATCGAATTCCGGCCACAGCAATTCGGTGAAGTGCAGTTCGGTGTAGGCCAGTTGCCAAAGCAGGAAATTGCTGATGCGTTGCTCGCCGCCG
>JAEUNN010000622.1 GCA_016791085.1 Rhodocyclaceae bacterium
GTGATGGTGCCTTCGTCGACCACCAGTTTGGCATCCGCCATGAGTTGGTCGCGGTCTTTCACATGGCCGGGAAATTTGACCAGCGTATGCACCATCCAGAATTCGGTCAGCGTCAGTTCGACTTCGCGGCCTTGCCAGGTCGCGACGAAACGCTTCAGATCCAGGCGCAGGTCGCCGCGCTCCAGCACTTCTTCCTGCGCGGCCGGCGCACTGAGCGCCTCGATGCGCCGGAACAGCGCGGCGATGCGCGCGAGCAGATGCGGCAGGCTCACGTCCTTGGTCAGATAGTCGTCGGCGCCCAGGCGCAGGCCCGACACCACGTCGAAATCGCTGTCGCGCGCGGACAGGAACAGTATCGGCAGGCGCTCGGACATGCGGCGCAAATCGGCGCACAGCGCGAAACCGCCTTCAGGTTCGTCGGCCAGGCCTATGTCTATGATGGCCAGGTCGGGCAGGCGCACGCGGCAGGCTTCGAGCGCCTCCTTGCGCGTACCGTAGGCAAGCACTTCGTAACCGACGCGGGTCAGCGCCTCGGCGTAATTGGCACGAATGGAGGGGTCGTCTTCGACAATGGCTACACGGCGGCGCATGCGGCTAAGATACCCCAATTCGAGGCCGAAATGGCGCGCCGCGGCGGCGGGTGCGCGCGCGGCCTACGCCGCCCCGCGCCGGCCCGCCGCATGCGCCGTACGGCATCAGCCGGGGTGGCGTTCGCCGCGTTCTTCCATGCGCTGTTTCATGTGCTCGCGATGGTGCTCGCGCATGCGGTCGAAACGCGCCAGGCGCTCTTGCATGAAGGTTTGCGCCGTGGCTTTCTGCTTCGCATCGAGCTTGTCATACACGTCCAGCCACCTGGAGCGCACCGCGCGGTGCGCGGCCATGTCCTGATCGGCCATGTCGTCGGCCTTGCCGGCCAGCGCGCGCGGATCGAAATTCGGCGCAGCGACGGCCGCGCGCATCGCGTCGCGGAACTGCCGGTGGCGTTCCATGCCGGCCTGCATGGCGTCCTTGCTGGCGGCTTCGGCACGCTCCCACAATACCTGCTGTTCCGGCGTGAGCGCCAGTTTGTCGTGCAGCGCGCGCATTTCGCGCTGCATGTGGTGCATGGGGTAGGCGCCGTGCCCTTCCATGCCGTGATGATGGCGCGGCCCGGCCACGGCGCCGGCCCCCACGAGCGCAGCCAGCAGCAGGCCGGCACCCAGTTTGCGTACGATAGACTTTTGCATGTTCGACTCCTGTTCGATATAAGTGCCGCATGATCGGCGTTTCCGCCGGATAGTGCGCCGGCGCTTCAGGTTGGCCGGCGGCGCTTGGCGTGTTGGCATTCTGCAAGCTTGCGTTTTCCGGCACATTGCGCGCCGGGGCGAGGCTGTTTCCAACTGTTTCGCGGCTGCTGCGCGCCGCGGTCACCTCCCTACAATGGCCCCATGCTCAAGAAAATACTGATCGTGGACGACGATCCGGAACTGCGCCAGTTGCTGTCCAGCTATCTGGTGCGCCAGGGTTATGACGCGCTGCAGGCGCCCGACGCGTCCAATCTGGACGCCATGCTGGCGCGCCATGCGCCGCATCTGCTGGTGCTCGACCTGATGCTGCCCAAAGAGGACGGCCTGGCCGTGTGCCGGCGCCTGCGCGGTCGCGGCGAAGACCTGCCCATCATCATGCTCACGGCGCGCGACGACACGGTGGATCGCATCGTCGGGCTCGAAATGGGCGCCGACGATTATGTCGGCAAGCCGTTCGATCCGCGCGAACTGGTGGCGCGCATCGAAGCCGTGCTGCGCCGGCGCGGCGCGCCGCCGGCGGTGCCGGTGGCGGGCGCCGAAGTCATCTGTTTCGGGCCCGAAGACGATCCGCGCGAATTCGACCTGGCCGCGCGCACGCTCAAGGTGGGCGGCAGCACGGTGGCGCTGACTTCGGGCGAATTCGCGCTGTTGCACGTGCTCATACGCAACGCCAACCGGCCGCAAAAGCGTGAGCGCCTGCTCGAACTTACCCACGAAGGCGACGCCGACACCTTCGACCGCGCCGTGGACGTGCAGGTCCATCGCCTGCGCAAGCTGCTGGAACCCGACCCGTCGCAGCCGCGCTATCTGCAGACCGTGCGCGGGCTGGGCTATGTGTTCGTGCCGGACGGTAGCTTGCGCACCGAGCGCGGCCCATGACCTTGCGACCCGCCACGCTGGCCGGCCGCACCGTGTTGCTGGTGTTCGCGGCGGTCCTGCTGGCGGAAATCGCCTCCAGTACCTTGCTGTTCCACCTGCGGCGCGAAAGCCACGTACACCAGGTGGCCGACCTGATCGTCAATGCCGTCGAAATGAGCCGGCTCGCGCTCGAAGCCGTGCCGGCGCCGGAACGCCAGCGCATGGTGCGCAATCCGGGCGAAGGTCCGGGTTTGCAGCCGCCGCAGGCGGAGCCGCCGCTGCGCGAGCCGCAGCGCGAGGTCGGACGCGAAATTTCGCGCTTCGTGCGCGAGCGCCTGGGCGCGGATACCCCGATACGCATCGAGCCGCCGCATTCGCGCGCGCTATGGGTGGGCTTTCAGGCGGCCGGCGAGCGCTGGTGGGTGGTCATGCCGGGCCCGCGCCTGGAGCCGGTCACGCCCTGGCGCGGGCTGGCCCTGCTGGCCGCGGTGACCGCGCTCATCGCGCTGCTCGCCGCCGCCTACGCGCGCCACGTGGCACGCCCCCTGCGCGCGCTGGCCGACGCCACGCGCTCGCTGGGCGAAGGCCATGCGCGCCCGGTACAACCGGCCGGGCCGGCCGAAGTCCGCACGGTGGCGCTGAATTTCAACGCCATGCTGGAACAGCTGCAAGCCAACGAGCGCGAGCGCGCGGTCATGCTGGCCGGC
>JAEUNN010000626.1 GCA_016791085.1 Rhodocyclaceae bacterium
CGCGCGGGGCGCTGCGTCAGGCGGCCGGCCGTGGCGGCGCGGGAAAACTCACCTGCACGCCCAGGCCCTTGCCGCCCAGGCCGCTGCCCAGACTGATCGTGGCGCGGTGGGCGCGGCATATCTGTTGCACGATGGCCAGCCCCAGGCCGCTGCCCGGCAGCGTGTTTTCCGGCACGCGATAGAAGCGCTCGAACACCCGTTCGCGGTGCTGGGCCGCGATGCCGGGACCGTTATCCAGCACTTCCAGGCAAATTTCCCCATCCGCCTGGGCGATGCGCACGGTTACCGTGCCGCCCCCCGGGGTGTAACGCAGCGAGTTGTCGACCAGATTGGCCAGCAGGTCGCGCAGCTGGTTCGCGTTGCCCTCCACCACGGCAGGCTGGCTCGCGGCCTCCAGACCCAAATCCATGTTGCGGTCGAGCGCGATGCGGCTCAGTTCGAGCAACATTTCGGACGCCAGCGCATTCAGCTCGACCGGTCCGAAAGATTCGCGCGGCGTGTCGTCCGCGCCGCGCGCCAGGGTAAGCAACTGGGTGACCAGGTGCGCGGCATGGTCGGTGCTGGACAACAGCGCACGCGCCGCTTCGTCGCGCCGCGCGTCGTCGCGGCTGCGCAGCAGAAATTCGGCCTGGGTTTTGAGCACGGCAAGCGGCGTGCGCAACTGGTGCGCCGCGTCGGCGATAAAGCGCTCCTGCGCGGCCAGCACCGCAGCCACCCGCCCGGTGTGGTGATTGATGGCGGCAACCAGAGGGCGTACTTCGCGCAGCACCGTCGTGTCGTCGATGGGCGTGAGGTCGTGCGCGCGGCGCCTGCGCACAGCCTCCCTGAGCGCAACCAGAGGGCTCAGCGCACGGCCTATGCCGAACCACACCAGCGAAATGCTGGCGGCGACGATGGCGACGGAACGCAACAGCGCGCTATTGAGTACGGACCGTGCGAGTTCCTGGCGCGCGTCGGTGGTTTCGGCCACCTGCACGATCGCCACGTCGCTGCGCTGCGGATCGTACAGACGCTTCGGAAGCGCCACCACGCGTATCGGCTCGCCATGGAACTGCGCGTCGTAAAACACCGGGGTTTCCGCTTTGGCCGGCGGGCGCGGCGGACCAGGCAGGCCGTCGTAACCCGTAATCAGATCGCCCTGTTCGTTGCGCACGCTGTAGAACACGCGCTCCTGCACGTGCGTCTCGAACATTTCGAAGGCGCTGTAGGGGATGTCGGCAATCAATACGCCGTCGCGGTAGCCCACGCCTTCCGCCATCGCGCGCGCGGCACCCAGCAGCGAGCGGTCGTAGGCGGATCCGGCGAAGCGCACCGTGCTGCGGTAAGACAGCCAATTGTCCAGCGCCAGCAGCGCGACCAGCGGCGGCAACAACCACAGCAGCAGTTTGCCGCGCAGGCTGCGCGCGCGCACCTCAGGCATGTTGCTTGCGCAATTCGAGCAGGTAGCCCAGGCCGCGCAAGGTCACGATGTGCAGGTCCGGATGCTCGATTTTTTTGCGCACCCGCGACACATAAATTTCGACCGCGTCGGTATTCGCCTGGGCGTCGTAATTGAATACCTTTTCGTACAGGGATTCTTTGGAAATGGGTTTGCCCACGCGCAGCATGAGGGTTTCCAGCACCGCGTGCTCGCGCGGCGTGAGCGTGAGCAGCCTGCCGTCGAGGTGGAACGCGCGGCCCACGCTATCCATGCTGAGCGGTCCCAGCCGCAGCACCGTGCTTTCCATTCCGTGCGCGCGCCGCACCAGACCGCGCAGGCGCGCTTCGAGTTCTTCGAGCGCAAACGGCTTGACCAGGTAATCGTCGGCGCCCTGGTCCATGCCGGCCACGCGATCGGCCACGTCGCCGCGCGCGGTCAGCATGAGCACGGGCACCCGGTCCCCGCGCGCGCGCATGCGGCGCAGCACGGTAAAGCCATCCATGCGCGGCAAACCGCGGTCCAGCACCACCACGTCGTAACTGCCGTGCGCGAGCA
>JAEUNN010000938.1 GCA_016791085.1 Rhodocyclaceae bacterium
CTGGACACCATGGACGAAATGGCCGGTTCCCACCTGGATGCCGGACTGGTCAACGCCTTCCGGCGCAAGTTGCCGGACATTCTCGCCACCAAGGCGCACTGGGACGAGCGCGAACTTGCCGCGGCGCAAACGCGCTGACGCACGGAAACCTTCAGTTCTGCCCGCTATGGCGGGTAATCCGCCGTTTGCGGACCGCTGCGCGCGCGGTTGTGCGGCGGCGCGGATTATCCGCAGCACGCCGACGGCAGCATCGTGACTTTCGCGACGAAAGAAACCGCCCCGGCGCTGGACAAGCTGGATGACATCCTGCCGCTGGAAGGGCTGGACGCGACGTACATCGGCCGTTCCGACCTGTAGCTCGCGCTCGGCTGCAAGCCCGCCTTCGACGAGGTGGAACCCAAGGTGGCGGAAGCCGTCGATCACTTGCTGGCGCGCGCCCCATGGCGGGCGGCTTGCATCGAACACTTATCGAATCAATTCCATGCTGTGCGAGGAGAACCACGACATGAGCAAAATAGGATTTGTCGGGCTGGGCATCATGGGCACGCCCATGGCGGGACATCTGATCCGCGGCGGTCACGAGGTCTATCTGTACTCCCGTACGCGCGTGCCGGGCGCGCTGGTCGAAGCCGGCGGCAAGGTGTGCGCGTCGGGCAAGGAAGTCGCCGAGCAGGCCGAGGTCATCATCACCATGGTGCCGGATACGCCGCACGTGGCGGCCGCGCTATTTGACGCCGACGGCATCGCGGAAGGCCTGGCGCCCGGCAAGATCGTGGTCGACATGAGTTCCATTTCGCCGGTCGAAACCAAACAGTTTGCAAGCCGCATCGAAGCGCTGGGCTGCCAGTATCTGGATGCGCCGGTATCCGGTGGCGAAGTGGGCGCCAAAAACGCCACGCTATCCATCATGGTGGGTGGGCCCGAACTGGCGTTCGACCAGGTGAAGCCGCTATTCGAACTGATGGGCAAGAACATCACGCGGGTGGGCGGCACCGGCGCCGGCCAGACCTGCAAGGTGGCCAACCAGATCATCGTGGCGCTGAATATCGAAGCGGTCGCCGAAGCCTTGCTGTTCGCCGCCAAAATGGGCGCCGACGCCGGCAAGGTAAGGCAGGCGCTGATGGGCGGATTCGCCTCTTCCAAAGTGCTGGAAGTGCATGGCGAGCGCATGGTGAAGCGCACTTTCGATCCGGGTTTCCGCATAGAACTGCATCAGAAGGATCTGAATCTGGCTTTGTCGAGCGCGCGCGCGATCGGCATGGCGCTGCCCAATACCGCGACTGCGCAAGAATTGTTCAATGCCTGTGCGGCCCAGGGCGGCAAGGCCTGGGACCACTCGGCGCTGGTGCGCGCGCTGGAAAAACTGGCCAATTTTGAAATCGGACAACAGCCGGACGGAACTTGACGCGCGGTGCCGCGCAGCCGTGAGGCGGGCGCGGCCTGGCCGGGTCAGGCAAATGCCGGCCGCGCTGCGGCAGCCGCCGGCATGGTTTATAAACCAGCCATGAACGGGCGCCTGCCGGCGCCGGCCACCCCTCCACGCACCAACCAGCCGAGGCCTCATCGTGAATACCGCCGCCGATGCGCGCACGCTATTGCAGAACATGTTCGCCGCCGCGGTGGCGAGCGCCCAGCCGGAACATTGCATTCCGCGCCATTTGCCGCCGCCGCCGCGCGGCCGCACCATCGTGATCGGGGCCGGCAAAGCGTCGGCAGCCATGGCGCAGGCGCTGGAGCGGCATTGGCCCGGGCCGCTAGGCGGTCTGGTGGTCACGCGCTACGGCTATGCGGTGCCTTGCCAGCGCATAGAAATCGTCGAAGCCGCGCATCCCGTGCCGGATGCGGCGGGGCGCGAAGCGGCACTGCGCATGCTGGCCATGCTGCGCGGGCTCAGCGCCGACGACCTGGTGATATGCCTGATTTCCGGCGGCGGGTCGAGCTTGTTGCCGCTGCCGGGCGAGGCGGTCACGCTGGAAGACAAACAGGCCATCAACCGGGCGCTGCTCAAATCCGGCGCCAGCATCAGCGAAATGAATTGCGTGCGGCGCCACCTGTCGGCCATCAAGGGCGGGCGCCTGGCCGCTGCCTGCCATCCGGCGCGCGTGGTCAATCTGCTCATATCCGACGTGCCGGGCGACCGGCCCATGGATATCGCTTCGGGCCCGACCGTGGCCGACCCCACGGCTTGTGCCGATGCGCTGGAAATCGTGCGCCGCTATGCCATCGATCTGCCTGCCGGCGCGCGCGCGCTGCTCGAATCCGGCGCCGGCGAAACCATCAAGCCGGGCGACCCACGCCTCGCCGGCGTCACCACGCACCTGATCGCCACGCCGCAAATGGCGCTGGAAGCCGCCGCCGCTGTGGCGCGCGCGGCCGGCGTGACCCCGCTCATACTGGGCGACAGCCTGGAGGG
>JAEUNN010000648.1 GCA_016791085.1 Rhodocyclaceae bacterium
TTTTTGCTGTTGTTGACACTTCCCGGCGGCTGGCGCCGAAACACCGGGCTGGAGCGCGGAAGCGCATAAGCGTATAATTTTAAACCCATGTTGCCCGTGGGGTGTAAATGCGTAGCATTTCCGTTGCAATCTGCCTGATGCTGGCCGTTTTTACGGGCTACGCCATGGCGCAGCCGTTGCGCAAGGTTCCTGACACCGCCGTGCGCGCCAAGATGACCTCCTACTATGATGGCTCCGTGAAGCTGGGTAGCAAGGTATATCTGCTCGCACCCGGCGCGCTCATATTCAATACGGAAAACCGCATCCTGCTGCCCGTATACGTCCCCGAAACCACCGAGGTGGCCTACCTGCTCAATAGCGACGGCAGGGTGTGGCGGGTATGGATACTGGCGCCGGAAGAAGTTCAGTAAGCCTGCAGCAAAACATTCCGAACCTGTGCATCAGACGTGAGCAAAAAAGTATTCATCAAAACCTTCGGCTGCCAGATGAACGAGTACGACTCAGACAAAATGGCCGACGTGCTGGGCGCCGCCGAAGGCATGCAGCCGACCGACAATCCGCAGGACGCCGACGTGATCCTGTTCAATACCTGTTCGGTGCGCGAAAAGGCGCAGGAAAAGGTGTTCCACGACCTTGGCCGCGTCAAGCACCTGAAAGCCGCGCGGCCCGACCTCATCATAGGCGTGGGTGGCTGCGTGGCGAGCCAGGAAGGCGCCGCCATCGTGGCCCGCGCGCCCTATGTGGACGTCGTGTTCGGCCCGCAAACCCTGCACCGGCTGCCGCAGCTCATCGCCGCGCGGCGCGCGAGCGGGCGCGCGCAGGTGGATATTTCGTTCCCGGAAATCGAGAAATTCGACGCCCTGCCGCCGGCGCGCGTGGAAGGGGCGAGCGCTTTCGTGTCCATCATGGAAGGCTGTTCCAAGTACTGCACGTTCTGCGTCGTGCCCTACACGCGCGGCGAAGAAGTGTCGCGCCCGCTTGCCGACGTGCTGGCGGAAATCGCCGGGCTGGTGCAGCAGGGCGTATGCGAAATCACGCTGCTGGGGCAGAACGTGAATGCCTGGCGTGGCGACCTGCCCGACGGTGATACCGGCGATTTCGCCTTCCTGCTCGAATGCGTACACGAAATTCCGGGTGTCGAGCGCATACGCTATACCACCTCCCACCCGCGCGAAATGACGCAGCGCCTGATCGACTGTTACGCGCGCCTGCCAAAGCTGGTGTCGCACCTGCACCTGCCCGTACAGTCCGGCTCGGACCGCATATTGGCGGCCATGAAGCGCGGCTATACGGTGCTCGAATACAAATCCGTGGTGCGCAAATTGCGCGCGGCGCGGCCCGACCTGTCGCTGTCGTCCGACTTCATCGTCGGCTTTCCGGGCGAAACCGAGGACGATTTCGAGCGCACCATGAAGCTCATCGAAGACCTGCGCTTCGACACCTCGTTTTCCTTCGTCTATAGCGCGCGCCCCGGCACGCCGGCGGCCGACTATGCGGACGATACGCCCGGCGCGGTCAAGTTGCGCCGCCTGGCACGTTTGCAGGCGCGCATCGAACAGGAGGCGCGCGCCATATCCGAGGCCATGACCGGCAGCGTGCAGCGCGTGCTGGTGGATGGCCACGCCAAAAAGGATGCCGCCGAACTATCGGGCCGCACGGATAACAACCGCGTCGTCAATTTCGCCGGCCCGGCGCGCCTGATCGGCCATTTCGTCGATGTGCGCATCACGCGTGCGCTGCCGCACAGTTTGCGCGGCGAGGCGGTGACGGCCGAGATCGGGGCGCCGCTCAATTGATGCGCCGCGGCGATGTGACGCGGGCGTGCGCGCGGGCAGGCCGGCGGCCATGAAGAGCGGCACTCCCGGCAAGGCGCTGGAAATCGTGCTGGCGCCGGCGGACAACCAGCACCTCGCCAACCTGTGCGGGGTGCTCGACGAAAACCTGCGCCAGATCGAAACCGCCTATGACGTGACCATCGCGCGCCGCGGCGAGCGCTTCCGCCTGACCGGCGACGTGGTGCAGGCGCGCCGCGCGGCCGCCGCGCTGAAACACTTTTACGATGCCGCGAGCGGGCATCTCACGGTGGACGACATACAGCTCGGACTGATCGAACTGTCCAATCGCAGCCAGGCCGAACAACCGGCGCCCGCGCTGCTCACACGCAAGCCCGACCTGCACGGGCGCACGCCGCGCCAGACGCACTATCTGCGCCAGATTCAGGAACACGACATCACTTTCTGCATCGGCCCGGCCGGCACCGGCAAAACCTATCTGGCGGTGGCCAGTGCGGTCGATGCGCTGGAGCGCGAACAGGTCGAACGCATCGTGCTCACGCGGCCGGCCGTGGAAGCCGGCGAGCGCCTGGGTTTTCTGCCCGGCGATCTGGCGCAGAAAGTCGATCCTTACCTGCGCCCGCTCTACGACGCGCTGTACGACCTCATGGGCTTCGACCGCGTGGCCAAAATGTTCGAGCGCGGCAGCATAGAAATCGC
>JAEUNN010000667.1 GCA_016791085.1 Rhodocyclaceae bacterium
TCGAGCAATCGGCGCTGAATACCGAGGAGAAGTCAGCAGAGGGCATAGTAATCCGGGCGGCCCCGGATGAAGGCCCGAACTATGGATGATGAAGGTACGCAAGTGAAGAGAGACGGAAGCGCATCTGACAACCAGGCAGCACTGGCCGCGAGCAACTCGCGGGATGAATCCGTCGCTGGAAAACCGGCAGTACCGGAGTCGGCAGCAAGCACCGCGTTGCTGGAGCGCGTATTGGAACGCGGCAACCTGCAACGCGCCCTTAAACAAGTACGCCAGAACAAAGGCGCGCCGGGCGTCGACGGCATGACAGTCGATGAGTTACCGAAGTACCTGAAGGAACACTGGCCGGCTTTGCGTGCGCAACTGGAAGCGGGGGCTTATCAACCGCAGCCGGTACGCCGCGTGGAAATTCCGAAGCCGGACGGTCGTACCCGCCTGCTGGGCATCCCGACGGTATTGGACCGATTCATACAGCAAGCCATTGCGCAAGTGGTAGGGGAGCAATGGGAACCGCACTTTCACCCGCACAGCTACGGATTTCGCCCCAACCGCTCGGCCCACGAGGCCGTGCGGCAACTTCAGGCAGACGTGCGATCGGGAAAGCGCTGGGTCGTCGATCTGGACCTGGAAGCGTTCTTCGATACCGTCAATCACGACCGACTGGTCGTGCGCCTGGCGCGACATGTGCCGGACAAGGCGCTACTGCGGCTGATCAACCGCTATCTGAAAGCCGGGGTGAAGGTCGGCGCGGCCACGCAAGCCACGACACGCGGCGTACCGCAAGGAGGGCCGTTGTCGCCAGTATTGGCCAACGTGGTGCTGGATGAACTGGATTGGGAACTGGAAAGGCGCGGCCACCGTTTTGCCCGCTATGCAGACGACTGCAACATCGTCGTCGGCAGTACCCGAGCGGGTGAGCGGGTGAGCGGGTGATGGCGAGCGTAACGCGCTTGATTGAAGACTCACTGCGGCTCACAGTGACTGCGAGAAAGAGCGCGGTCGATCGGCCCTGGAAGCGCAAGTTTCTGGGGTTTACGCTCACGAGCCGGGGTGCGAAGCTCAAGGTGGCGGACAAAGCCATCGACAAGGTGAAAGACCGTGTTCGGGAGCAGACGCGTCGTACACGAGGCCACCGTTTGGCCGGCATCGTCGCAGAGCTTAGAGAAACCCTGCTTGGTTGGAAAGCGTATTTCGGAGTCGCCGAAGTGCTGAGCCCTCTGCGCGAACTAGACAAATGGATACGACGCAGGTTACGCTGTTATCAATGGAAGCAATGGGGACGAGCGGGCTACCGCGAGTTGTGCAAACGCGGAGTAAGCGTGCGCGAAGCCCGGAACACAAGCAAGTCGGCCTACGGCCCGTGGCGGCTATCCAACACCCCAGCGCTTGCACAGGCGATGCCTGTGCAGTACTTCAGCAGTTTGGGGCTGCCGAGCTTGGCAGCGTGATTGACAACCATTTCCATGGAACCGCCGTGTACGTGACCCGTACGCACGGTGGTGTGGGAGGGGGGAGCCGCGAGGCTTCTCCCTAGCCCGATTAGGCCGCACAGAACACGCTGTCGGAGTTCCACATGTCTACTGTGAGTCGCATCCAGTTCACTGCCACGATCAATGCGACCCCTGCGGTCGTGTGGTACCACATTACCTCTCCTGATAGTTACAAGCACTGGACATCGGCGTTTGCGGAAGGCTCATACTTCGAAGGAGCTTGGGACACAGGATCGAAGATTTACTTTCTGTCGCCAAGCGGAGATGGCATGGTCTCGGAGATCGCGGAGAGCCGGATGAATGAGTTCATCTCGATCCGACACCTCGGCTTCCTTTCCAACGGAACCGAGGATACGACGAGCGACTCTGTTCTGTCGTGGGCGCCCGCGTACGAGAACTACACACTCCTGCAAGTACCGGAGGGAACAAGGTTGGTAGTGGACCAGGACGTGCCCCCTGAGTGGGAGGAGCACATGAACCAGGCGTGGCCCAAGGCCATCGATTTGCTCAAGAAGCTGAGCGAGTCCACGAGTGCGGCCTAACGAATCGGAAAAAAGCGGAAAAAATGCCCTGGCTCAGATTATTTTGAATTTGAAGCGCGAGAACTCAATGCCGTGAAGAAATTAAGCGACCCAGGCCCCTTTTCGGGCCGCTCTTGCCTCGGCGATACGCCGCGCGCCAGGGTTGCCACGTATGCGGCCGAGTTTATTTGCCAGAACTATCCGAATGCGTCGGTGACTCGAATCGACAGCGACGACCTGCTCGGGCTAGTCGAATATCTGGATGATCAGTACTTGGACATCTATGGCTCCGGAGGAGCAAACCTCGAGCTTGGCTTGACAGGGTCGAAGATGCAGGCGGTTGCAGCCGCCATACTAAGTTCAATGCGAAAAGTGTCCCAGGCATGGTATCTCAGCCCGAAAAGATTCGACGAGAAGCGGTTTTCCAGCGGGGTCGGTCCGATTCGGGTATTCGATATCCACACTCCCGGAACGCCCTCCTTCTGACGGACGCCGATGTGCATGGTTACGCAAACAGCTTTTTCCGCCGGGGACCTTCCGCGAGGATGTCTCGGGCCGGAGCAACTCGATGTCGTCAGAGAGTGATCATCAATGAATGCCGAACAGGAACGCCAAGCCTTGCCTCTGCCGCTGTTCGCCCTTCGTCTCCGCGCATTGGTCCTTGCCCTAGGCGAGTCCGCTTCCCCTTCCTGGTGGAAAGAAATATCGGGGACAGACCCCGGTATTTTCCGCCGATTTAGCGCCAGCTAAATGCGCCGAAGCGATCCTGCCCCAACAGCGTGTAGAAAATGCCCAGCGTGCCGCGTGTCTGGGTGCGGTCGCCAAGGTCGGGATAGGACGCGTCGCGACGCGACAACTGGTATTTCAGCGTAACGGCATGCTGCTTGTGCACGCGCAGGGTGAACGCGAGGTCGCCGCGGATAATGTTGTCATGGCCGCCGCGGCCTTCGCGGTCGGCGGCGACGCGGCTCACGAAATAGTCGCGCGCGGTAAGGTCTAGCGCGGCGCGGTCGCCGAAAATCACGCGTAGCGCGAGCAGCGCCTGCGGAGCGACACCATAGTGGTAGTCGCGCTCGTGCGCGCCGTTGATGGTTCCGACCGCCGTGTAGCCGGCACCGA
>JAEUNN010000709.1 GCA_016791085.1 Rhodocyclaceae bacterium
CTACGGCCGGTTTTTCGAGGGCGACAATTCGGTCGATTTTGCGTCCGACTTCATCGTGCTGGACCTGCAGAACCTCAGGCAGTGGCCGGACCTGCAGCAGGTGATCCTGCTGATGGTGATGCAGCAGATCAACAAGTACGCTTATCGCCATCGTACGCAACGCAAGGTCGTACTGATAGACGAAGCCTGGAAGCTACTTCGCGGCGCAAACACGGCGGCATACATCGAGGAAGGGTATCGGATCATACGGCGCTACAACGGTTCGTTCGGCACCATTACCCAGAAGTGGTCCGATTACCTGGAGTCCGATGCCGCGCGTGCGGCATATGCGTGCTCCTACTGGCGCATTTCGCTGCAGCAGCCCAGGGACGTCATCGCGGCAATGATCAAGTCGGGCGACATGGTGCTCGACGACGCCCAGCGCGCGGCCATCGAGAGTGTCCATACCATACCCGGCGTGTATTCCGAAATGGTGATCATGCACGGCGAGCAGTGGTCGCTCGGCCGGCTGCTGGTGGATCCCTATTCGCTGCTGCGCAATAGCAGCGCACCCGCAGACATGAACGCCATCGATGCGTACATGGCGCAGGGCCTGTCACAGCACCAGGCCATCCTGCAGGTGCTGGCCGACCGCGGGTGGGAAGAAGGCGCCCCGCGTCGGCGCACGACAGATCGGCTTTCAGTGCAAGGTCAAACATGACCGCGACAAATTCACCCGATCCGCAGATACCCGGGTTCGAGGCGGCGGCAACCCAAACCGAAGTCACGACCCGCATCACGACGCTGCCTCCCAGCGTATGGGCGCTGATCGTCGCCATTGCGGTTCTGGCCGGCGCTGTGGCGGCCGCGGTCAGTTGGCACGTCATACCGCGCCCGCAGCGGTTCGCAACAGTGGATCTGGATGAAGCATTCCAGGTCCAGCAACTGCGGATGACGCTAATGATCACCGGCCCCGGCGTGGGCGACGTGGACCGCACTCAGGCCGCCACCCTGGCCATGGAATTCGGCCCGAGAACAGAGGCAGCACTGCGCGAGGTGGCCGCGCAGTGCCAGTGCCTGTTACTCGTGAGGGGCGCCGTGGCGCAAGGGCAGCTGCCGGATTACACGCCCGCGATCAAACACGCCCTGGGTCAGGACGGCCTCGATGTCAGGACACTGCGTCAGCAGTTGGCGGTCCGGGCGAACCCGGATTCCGCACGCCCTGGCGACACCAAGGATCTACCACTGAATTTTTTGAGAAAGGAAGCACAATGAATGCCGCCGAAT
>JAEUNN010000800.1 GCA_016791085.1 Rhodocyclaceae bacterium
CGTGTGGTTCGGGCCCTTGCGCCCACCCGGCCGCAGCGGCCGCCCGGTACGCCTGTTCAAATCCTGGGGATCGCCGTCGCTCAGTGGCGCGCCCGCGGCCGGCGTGTTTTTCGAGCACCAGCACCAGGTGCTGTTGCCCACTACCGATTTCACGACCCGGCGCACCCGCATCGCGGCATGGCAGGGGCACCAGCGCATGCATTTCGCAGGCGGCTGGACGGATGGCTTCGACAGCCAGGAAGCCGCGCTCAGATCGGCCTCGCGCGTCGCCGCGCGCATAGGCGGGGACGCACAGCTCGACGCTCGGGCCGCGCCCGGCCCGGCCGGCCGGCCGGGCCAAGTCCGAGCCTGGCTGAGCGGCCTGCACGCCCTGCTCCCGGCCAATTTGCGCCCCGGCGCCCAGACCTTGCTGGACCGGCTGGACCCGAAACCGCCGGCATGAAGCCACGGCGGCTACAATTTCCGGTCTCGGCTAGGCGCGCGCCGGCGCCACGCGGCGCACCCGGCCGCGAGCCCGCCGCAACTTGGAGAGCGCACATGTCCGCATTGAACGCGTGCACGGCACAGCGCAACACCGCGGCAGGCAGGCCTGCGCCCGGCGACCCGGCCGCAGCGGCCGCAGCGGCCGCCACGGCCGCCACGGCCGCAAAGGTGCTGCGCCGGCCGGCGCAACTGGGGCTGGCGGCATGAAAGCGCTGGCATTGCTGGCGATACGGCTCTACCAGCGCCTGCTGTCACCGCGCAAGGGCTGGTGTTGCGCCTACCGCCACCATACCGGCCGCGCCGGCTGTTCGGAACTGGGCTATCGCGCCATACGCCGTTTGGGCCTGTTGCGCGGCCTGGGCGTGCTGTCGGAACGGCTGTACAAATGCGGCGTGGCTTACCGCCGCCACAACGCCGCAGCGCCCCGCCTGCATCGC
The DNA here is from genome assembly GCA_016791085.1 of Rhodocyclaceae bacterium. Lineage (GTDB taxonomy): Bacteria > Pseudomonadota > Gammaproteobacteria > Burkholderiales > Rhodocyclaceae > JAEUNM01. The sequence goes on from JAEUNN010000800.1 coordinate 921, forward strand.
CAGGCCGGCGTGTGCGACGCGTCCTGCGACCTGCCCTGCCATGGCGACCTGGGCAGCTGCGCCTGCGACCTGTTTTCCAATTGCGACCTGCCCGGCGATTGCAGCAACGGCAGGCAGCGCGACAAAGTTTCGGACGAAAGGACCGTGTATTTGCCGCCCGGCCCGCACAGCAGCCGCAGCATGCGGTGAGCGCTGAGCGATTAGGCGCGCCGTGGCTTGTCACTCTGGGTTTGCGAGCCTGCGAAGGCCCAGAGCCGGGAAGCTGCGATGGAATGCTTGCGTACGGGGCATGTCGCCGCGTCCCGCAGGTGGGGCGTCCGCAAAGCACCGCGGCTGCAGTATCCAGCACCGAGCCGCGACAAATCCGTTCATGGTTCGACAGGCTTACCACGAACGGATTTGCCGGGAGGCGTCGATAGACCCCGATGACTCACGCCGAACCCATGCCCCATGTTCCCACGTCCCTGACAGGGCAAAATGCCCCGTCCGCGGGATTTCAGCGGTCGAACAAACGGCAAACTGACCGCAGGTGGCTCATCCCTGCAGCCGCGAATGCGCCACCCGTTCGCCCTCGGCCTGTCGAAGGGCGCTGGCAAGCCACCGAAGGTCGAATATCCAGCGCCGCAAAGCGCCGATGAACCGGACGTGAACCAGGAAAAATGCCCCGCCCGGCGTTTGGAGCACTAGGCTGACCGCATGCTGCGCCCGCGCGCGCAGTAGTCGGCCAGCGTTTCCAGCACGAACAGCACGGTCTGGCGGCGCACGGCCTCGCGGTCGCCGGCGAAGTGCATGAGCGCCGCTTCGGCCGGCTGGCCGCGCGCGCCCCAGGCGACGCATACCATGCCCACCGGCTTGTCGGGCGTGCCGCCGGACGGCCCGGCCACGCCGCTCACGGCCACCGCCAGGTCGGCCGGCGCATTGGCCAGCGCACCGGCCAGCATTTCGCGCACCACCGGCAGGCTTACGGCGCCATGTTCGGCCAGGGTGGCGGCCGCCACGCCCAGCATTTCCTGCTTGGCGCGATTGGAATAGGTCACGTAGCCGCGCTCGAACCAGGTCGAACTGCCGCCTATGGACGTGACGGCCTCGGCCACCCAACCGCCGGTGCAGGATTCGGCCGTGGCGAGCAGCCAGCCGCGCGCGCACAGCGCCGCGCCGAGCCGGCGCGCGCGGGTATCGAGTTCGCAGTCCACGACCGTCCCTCAGACGCCCGCCACGGGCTGCAGCCAGGCGGCCTGGCCGGGCAGCGCGAAACCCAGCAGGCGCAGCCCATGCACGGCGAGCTGTATGACCGCGATGCTCCACAGCGCCGCGAACAGATCGTCCAGCATGACGCCCAGGCCGTTCTTGAGCTCGCGGTCGGCCCAACGCGCCGGCGGCGGTTTCACGATGTCGAAAAAGCGGAACACCAGGAACGCGAAGCCCTGCCAGATCAGGCCGGCCGGCGTGAAAAACAGCACCAGCCAGAACGGCACGATTTCGTCCCAAACGATGGAGCCGTGGTCGGCC
>JAEUNN010000828.1 GCA_016791085.1 Rhodocyclaceae bacterium
CAAGAGCGCCGCATTCGCGGAAATCCAGCGCATTTTCGATGAGGTCAAAGGCGATTTCATCGTGCTCGCGCGCTACATGCAGATATTGCCGCCGGAACTATGCACGCAGCTGCCGGAACGCATCCTCAACATCCACCACAGTTTCCTGCCCAGTTTCGTGGGCGCCAAGCCCTATCACCAGGCCTATGCGCGCGGCGTCAAGCTGATAGGCGCGACCTGCCACTATGTCACGGCCGAACTTGACGCCGGTCCCATCATCGAGCAGGACGTGATCCGCATCGACCACTCCGATTCGGTCGAGGACATGGTGCGCTATGGCCGCGACATCGAAAAAGCCGTGCTGGCGCGCGGCGTGCGCTACCACCTGGAGGACCGCGTGCTGGTGCATGGCAACAAGACCGTGGTGTTCCGCTAGGCGCGTCGAGGCGCACCCGGTGCGCGGCCGCAAGCGCGGCCACATAAACAAAACGGGCGCCCCGCAGGGCGCCCGTTTTGTTTGCAGCGGCTGGCCGGCTTTCAGTAGTGATAAGCCGATTCGCCGTGGGAACTGATGTCCAGACCTTCGCGCTCTTCATCTTCCGGCACACGCAGGCCGATGAAGATATCGACGATCTTGTAAGCGATGAACGCCACCAGACCCGACCACAGCAGCGTGGTGCCCACGCCGGTGGCCTGCACGATCACTTGATCCATGATCGAGTAGGTTTCGCCAACCTTGTTCGCGACATAGTCGTACACGCCCGCACCACCCAGCGAGGGGGCGGCGAACACGCCGGTCAGCAGCGCACCGGTGATACCGCCCAGGCCATGCACACCGAACACGTCGAGCGCGTCGTCGGCACCGATCATCTTCTTGAGGCCATTGACACCCCACAGGCACACCACGCCGCCGATCAGGCCCATGATGATGGCACCCATCGGACCCACGAAACCGCAGGCCGGGGTGATCACCACGAGACCAGCCACCGCACCCGAACAGGCACCCAGCAAGGAGGGCTTGTCCTTGTACATCCACTCGGCGATGGTCCAGGACACGGTCGCCGCGGCGGTCGCGATGAGCGTGTTGATGAAGGCCAGCGTGGCCACATCACCGGCTTCCAGCGCCGAGCCGGCGTTGAAGCCGAACCAGCCCACCCACAGCATCGAGGCGCCGATCATGGTCATGGTGAGCGAGTGCGGGGCCATGGATTCGCGGCCATAGCCTATGCGCTTGCCGATCACGATCGCGCCCACCAGACCGGCGATACCGGAGTTGATGTGCACCACCGTGCCGCCGGCGAAGTCCAGCGCACCTTTAGCCCACAGCCAGCCGCCGCTGGCCAGCGCCTTGTCGAGCGAAGCCTGGTCGGTGATGGCATCCGGGCCGGCCCAGAACCACACCATGTGAGCCATGGGCAGATAGGCGAAGGTGAACCACAGGATGATGAACAGCAGCAGCGCGGAGAACTTGATGCGCTCGGCAAACGCGCCGATGATGAGGCAGCAGGTAATCGCCGCGAAGGTCGCCTGGAACGCCACGAAAATGAATTCGGGAATTGCCACGCCCTTCGTGAAGGTTGCCGCCTTCGCCACCGCCGTGGTAGCCGGATCGAATATTCCCTTCAGGAATAGCCGGTCGAGGCCGCCGATGAACGCATTGTTTTCCGTGAACGCCAGGCTGTAGCCGTAAATGGCCCACAGCACGATGATCAGCGAAAAGATCACGAACACCTGCATGAGCACCGACAGCATGTTCTTGGTGCGCACCAGGCCACCGTAGAACAGGCCCAGCGCGGGCACGGTCATCATGATGACCAACAGCGTGGCGACTATCATCCAGGCGGTGTCGCCCTTGTTGACGGTCGGTCCGGCCGCCGCGGCGGCCGGGGCGGCCTCTGCCGCAGCAGCAGGCGCTGCCGCCGCAGGCGCCTCGGCAGCAGGTGCCGCCGCGGCGGGTGCCGCAGCAGCGGGTGCCGCCGGAGCGGCCTCCGCAGCCGCGGGCGCGGCCGGGGCTGCCGGCTTGTCGTCGGCAAATACGCCGCCGCTCATGCCCAGCGCCAGCGCGGTGGCCAGCACTGCAAACAACTTTTTCATGCTAGGAACTCCTTTTCAGAGCGCGTCTTGGCCGGTTTCACCGGTGCGGATACGAACCACTTGCTGGAGATCGAACACGAAAATCTTGCCGTCACCAATCTTGCCGGTGCTGGCGGATTTTTCGATGGCTTCGATGACCTGGTCGAGCAATTCCGCCTTGATGGCGGCTTCGACCTTCACCTTGGGAAGGAAGTCGACCACGTACTCCGCTCCACGGTACAGCTCCGTGTGACCTTTCTGGCGGCCAAACCCTTTGACTTCCGTCACGGTGATGCCGGTAACGCCTATGGCGCCCAGCGCTTCCCGCACCTCGTCAAGCTTGAACGGCTTGATGATGGCAGATACCAGTTTCATGATGCTTCCTTTTGGGGGTTGATACGCATCCGCGCGCGAATACAGATGGATGGGCGGATCAGAACGTCTTGCCGACG
>JAEUNN010000842.1 GCA_016791085.1 Rhodocyclaceae bacterium
ACGCGCTCGCTGGGCGAAGGCCATGCGCGCCCGGTACAACCGGCCGGGCCGGCCGAAGTCCGCACGGTGGCGCTGAATTTCAACGCCATGCTGGAACAGCTGCAAGCCAACGAGCGCGAGCGCGCGGTCATGCTGGCCGGCTTGCCGCACGACTTGCGCGCACCGCTGTCGCGCATGAAATTGCGCCTGGCCATGCTCGACGACGACGATGCGCGTGACGGATTGCAGCGCGACTGCGCCGCCATCGAACATCTGGCGGAACAGTTCGTGGCCTATTTGCGCGGCCTGCAGCCGGCCGCGCAGTCCATGCTGCGCCTGGATCTGGCCCATCTGGTCCGGGAAACCGTGGCCCGCTATGCCGGCGCGGGACGTGACGTGCGGGTCGTGGAGGCGGAAGAGGGCGATATTTCCGGCGATCGGGCCGCGCTCGTGCGCCTGTTCGACAATCTGATCGCCAACGGCTTGAGCCACGGCGCGCCGCCCGTGGAACTGGCGGTGCGCCGCCGCGGCGAGCGCATGGTGCTGGCGGTGCGCGACCACGGCCCCGGCATCGCCCCCGAACAGCGCGCGCGGGCGCTGGAAGCTTTCGTACAACTGGATACACAACGCCAGACCGAAGGCGCCTGTGGCCTGGGACTGGCCATTGTGGAACGCATCGCGCGCGCACACGGCGCGGAATTGGTACTGGACCAGGCGGCGCCGCAAGGATTGCTCGTGGAAGTGCGCTTCCCGCTCGCCGCGGCCGGCTGAGCGCGGCACGCGACGCGCCGGACGGCATTTGCCGCCCACACCGGGCGGCGCGCGCTCAGGACGCCAGCGCCCGGTCCAGCGCCGCCGAAAACTGCTCGGCGTCCTGAAATCCCACCACGCGCTGCCCTTTCAATTCACGCCCGAAGCGGTCGAAAAATATGATGCCGGGCGGCCCGAACAAGGCGTAGCGGCGCAACAGGGCGCGATCTTCGGCGCTGCTGGCGGTCACGTCGGCCTGCAGCAGCAACATGTTTTGCAGGCGTTGTGCGACCTTGGGATCGGCGAAGGTGTAGCGCTCCATTTCCTTGCAGCTCACGCACCAGTCGGCATAAAAATCCAGCATGACCGGGCGGTCGGCGCTGGCCAGACGCTGTTCCAGTTCGGCCAGCGAGGTGACGCGCTCGAATTTGACGTGCGGCACGCCTACCGTCGCGGCGGTGGCCTGCGCCGGAGCCGCGCCCACCGCGCCGCGCAGCACCGCCAGCGGTTGCAGCGGGTCGCGCGAGCCGGCCAGCGCGCCCAGCAACAGACTGGCGCCGGCCAAAAGCGCGATCACGCCCACGCCTTTCCATAACTTGTGCCAGCCGCTGGCGTGCGCCGGCAGCGGATCCAGCGCATGCAGGTAGATGGCAGACACGATGAGCAGCGCGGCCCAGGCGATCATGAGCGCCAGCATGGGCAGCACCGGCGTCACCATCCACAGGGCCACGCCCAGCAGCAGTACGCCGAAGGACTTTTTGACGGCTTCCATCCACGGTCCGGACTTGGGCAGCAGGCTGCGCGACGCCAGCCCCACCGCCACCAGCGGCACGCCCATGCCCAGGGCCATCACGAACAGAGCCAGTCCGCCCTGCACGGCATTGCCGGTCTGGGCGATGTAGAGCAGCGCGCCGGCCAGCGGCGCTGCCACGCAAGGCCCGATAATGAGCGCCGACAGCGCCCCCATGACCAGCACCCCGGCCAGCGAGCCGCCGCGCGCATTGGCGCTGTCGGCCATGCGCGACTGCAGCGCACTGGGCAGTTGCAGGTCGTAGAAGCCGAACATCGAAAACGACAACAGTACGAATATGCCCGCGAAGCTGCCCAGCACCCAGGCGTTTTGCAGCGCGCCGGCCAGCAGCGTGCCGGACAGGCCGGCCGCCACACCGGCCAGCGCGTAAGTGAGCGCCATGCCGAACACGTAGGCGGCGGACAGCACGAACGCCCGCCCGCGCGTGATGGCATGGCCGTGGCCCACGATGATGGACGACAGGATGGGAATCATGGGAAACATGCAGGGCGTGAACGCCAGCACCATGCCCGCCGTGAAAAAGAAAGCCAATACCGCCCACAGTCCGGCGCCCTTGAGCAAGGACGCGATGCGGCCGGATTCGTCGCCGGCTGGCGCGGCCGCGGCGGGCGCGCTGATGCGATCGAGATCCAGCCGCACGGTTTGCGGCGTGGGCGGATAGCACACGCCGAGGTCGGCACAACCTTGCGATACCACGGTCAGCGCCAGCGGACTGGACGCGTCCGATACAGGCAGCGCCAACACCAGCCGGCCGCGATGGATTTCCACGTCGCCGAAATTTATGTCGTGTTTGGGCTCGCCGCGCGGTATGTCGGCCGGCCCGAGCTGGGCCGGCGGCGGCGCCTCGAAGCGGAACTTGTCGTGATAGAGGTAATAACCCTTTTCGATGTCGAACACGACTTCGACGCGGCCCGGTGCCACCACCGCGGCGGACATGCGAAAAGCCTTTTCGGGTTCCAGCGGCTCACCCGCAGACCAGGCGCGCGGGGCAAGGGCCAAGGCCGCCAGCAACTGCAGAAAAATCGTCAGGAGGCGCAACACTTTATTCATGGTTGGGAAGTTTCGGCGGCAATCCAGGCCAGGTAGCCGGGCAGCCCGGCCTCGACTGGGACCGCAAGTATTTCCGGCAGTTCGTACGGGTGCCGGGCGCAGAGCGCTTCCTGCAGGGCGGCATAGCGTGCGCGCGTGGTTTTGATCAGCAGAGGAATTTCCTCGGCCTGTTCTAGCGCGCCCTGCCAGCGATAGACCGAGCGGCACGGCGCCTGTACGCTCACGCAGGCGGCGAGTTTCAGTTCCACGAGCTGGCGCGCCAGTTCGTGCGCGCTTTGCGCGTCGGGCAGTGTGGTGAACACGAGCAAAGTATCCATGCCGCAATTTTACGGCCTGCGGCGCCGGTCACTGGCACGGCCTGCGGGCAAACATTGCGCCGGATCAATCCGCGCCCTGCGCGAACTTGCGGCATTGCTGCTGAAACAGCGCGCCGTCGGCCAGGCGCAGCGCACTCAGGCAGCCCCCCCAGAGACAGCCGGTGTCCAGCGCGATAAGTTGCGGCGCCACGCGCAGCCCGGCCGCCGACCAGTGCCCGCACACCACGGTATGCGTGCGCCAGGCCGCGTGCGGCAGGTCGAACCACGCCGCATAGCCGGGCGGCGCCTTGTCCGGCGGGCCTTTGGCGTGAAATTCCATGCGTCCGTCCGGCGTGCAGAAGCGCATGCGCGTCATGGCATTCACGATCACGCGCAGTCGGTCCCAGCCGGTCAGATCGTCGCGCCAGGCGTCCGGCGTGCTGCCCCACATGTGGCGCAGGAATTCGCCATAGCCCTCGCCCGCCAATGCGCATTCGACTTCGGCGGCGAGTGCGCGCGCCTGCTCCACGCTCCATTGCGGCAACAGGCCGGCATGCACGATCACATGCCGCCCCTCTACGATGAGCAGCGGGCGCCGGCGCAGCCAGGCGATCAGTTCTGCGCCGTCGGGCGCATCCAGCACGTGGTGGAAAGTATCCGACTTGCTGCGCTTGCCGTGACCGTATTGCGCCATGACCAGCGTGAGGTCATGATTGCCCAGCACCACGCGCGCGGCATCGCCCAGCCCGTGCAGGAAGCGCAGCACCTCCAGCGACTGCGGGCCGCGATTGACCAGGTCGCCCACGCAGAACAGGCGGTCGCGCGCCGGATCGAAATCGATACGGTCCAACAGGCGCCGCAGCGGATCGAAACATCCCTGCAGGTCGCCCACGGCATAGTCGGACATGGCTGATTGGCTAAGCGGCTGATGGGTAGAACGGACCCGTCGCCCCCAGGGGGGCGCATGGCGCCCTATAATAGCCCGAACGCGACGGCCGCCCCAGGGCGGCGACGCACCAGGCAGCGGCCGGCACCAGGGCGCGGCGCGCCGCGGCAATGGCCGCGCTGCGGGCGCCGGCTCCCTGCCCGCCCCAGCAACCCCGGCCTACGGCCCCGCAGGGCCGCACGCCGATTACCGGGAATTCACCAACATGACAGTGCTCGTGACCGGCGGTGCAGGTTTCATCGGTTCCAATTTCATACTCGACTGGCTCGCCAACGACAACGAACCGGTGGTCAACCTGGACCGGCTCACCTATGCCGGCAACCTGGAAAATCTGGCCGGCGTGGCTGATGACGTGCGCTACAGCTTCGTGCGCGGGGACATCGGCGATTTCGCGCAGGTACACGCCCTGCTGCTGCAACACCGCCCACGCGCGGTCATCAATTTTGCGGCCGAATCGCATGTCGACCGGTCCATACACGGCCCGGAAGATTTCATCCAGACCAATATTCTGGGCAGCTTCCGCCTGCTCGAAGCGGTGCGCGCCTATTGGGGCGAATTGACGGCGGACGACAAACAGGCATTCCGCTTCCTGCACGTTTCGACCGACGAAGTTTATGGATCGCTCACGGACACCGATCCGCCCTTCCGCGAAACCAACCGTTACGAGCCGAACAGCCCGTATTCGGCTTCCAAAGCTTCGTCCGACCACCTGGTGCGCGCCTATCACCACACCTATGGTCTGCCCGTGCTGACCACCAATTGTTCCAACAATTACGGGCCCTTCCAGTTTCCGGAAAAGCTCATACCGCTGATTATCCACAACGCCCTGGCCGGCCGCGCCCTGCCCATTTACGGGGATGGCAAGAATGTGCGCGACTGGCTGTTCGTGACCGACCACTGCCGCGCCATCGCGCGCGTGCTGGCGGCCGGTCGCGTCGGCGAAACGTACAACGTGGGCGGCAATAACGAAATGCAGAACATCGAGGTGGTGCATACCATCTGCGACATACTCGATGCCGAGCGGCCGCGTGCGGACGGGGAGTCCTATCGCAGCCAGATCACTTTCGTGAAGGACCGCCCCGGCCACGACCGCCGCTATGCCATAGACGCCGGCAAGATTGCCGACGAATTGGGCTGGAAGCCGGTCGAAACGTTCGTGACCGGCATACTTAGCACGGTGCGCTGGTATCTCGAACACCCGGCCTGGGTGGAAAACGTCACCAGCGGAGCCTATCGCAACTGGGTGGACCGGCAGTACGGCGCCACGGCATGAATATCCTGCTGCTGGGCGCGAACGGCCAGGTCGGCTGGGAATTGCGGCGCGCACTGGCGCCCTTGGGCCGGCTGGTCGCGCTGGACCGGAGCGGCGCCAACCTGGAGCAGCCGGACACCTTGGCCGCCGTCGTGGATCAGTATCGCCCGGCCGCCATCGTGAATGCGGCGGCCTATACGGCGGTCGATCGCGCCGAGGGCGACGCCGCGCGGGCGCGCAGCGTGAATGCCGAGGCGGTCGCTGCGCTGGCCGCCGCGGCCGCGCGCCATGGCGCCTGGCTGGTGCATTACTCGACCGACTACGTGTTCGACGGCGCCAAGCCGGCGCCCTATCTGGAAACCGATCCGACCTGCCCGGTCAGCGTGTATGGCAGCACCAAGCTGGAAGGCGAACTGGCCATCGCGGCGGCCGGCTGCCGCCATCTTGTCGTCCGCACGAGTTGGGTATTTGCCGCGCGCGGCGGCAATTTCGCGAAAACCATGTTGCGGCTCGCACGCGAGCGCGAAGAACTGAAGGTCGTGGCGGATCAGGTCGGGGCACCCACCGGCGCCGAATTCATCGCCGACGCGACCGCGCTCATGCTGTACCGCCTGGCCCACGATGCGGACCTGGCGGCGCGCGCGAGCGGCATATACCACCTGACCGGCAGCGGCGCCGTTTCCTGGTACGACTACGCGCGCCTGGTCATAGAACGTGCGCGTGCGGCCGGCGCGCCGCTACGCGTGGATGCCGCGCGCGTGCTGCCCATCGCGACCGCGGACTACCCCACGCCGGCCAGGCGTCCGGCCAATTCCCGACTCGATTGCAGCAAACTGGCCGCCGTCTTCGGCATCCATCCCCCCGCCTGGGAGGTCCAGGTGGCCCGCCTCGTGGACGAACTGGTAGCGCCTCAATGAGGAATCCCGCATGAACCGTAAAGGCATCATTCTTGCCGGCGGCGCCGGCACCCGTCTGCATCCGGCCACCCTGGTGGTATCCAAACAGTTGCTGCCGGTATTCGACAAGCCCATGGTGTATTACCCGCTTTCCACGCTCATGCTGGCCGGCATGCGCGAGGTGCTGGTGATTTCCACGCCGCAGGACACGCCGCGCTTCGAACAGCTGCTGGGCGACGGCAGCCGCTGGGGCATGGACATACGCTATGCCGTGCAGGCTTCGCCGGACGGGCTCGCGCAGGCCTTCCTGATCGGTGAAAGTTTTCTCGGCGGCTCGCCTTCGGCACTCGTGCTCGGCGACAACATTTTCTACGGCGACAAGTTTTACGGCCTGCTCGCACGCGCCGGCGAGCGCGAGCACGGCGCCACGGTATTTGCCTATCACGTGCTGGATCCGGAGCGCTACGGCGTGGTCGAATTCGACGCCGGCGGCCGTGCCGTAAGCCTGGAAGAGAAGCCGCGCCAGCCGAAATCCAATTACGCCGTGACCGGCCTGTATTTTTACGATTCCAGCGTGGTCGAGCGCGCCAAAACCATCAAACCTTCGGCACGCGGCGAACTGGAAATTACCGATCTGAACCGGCT
>JAEUNN010000849.1 GCA_016791085.1 Rhodocyclaceae bacterium
CTCGCAACGGCAAGTATTGCAATGCAACACGGTCTTGACCGGCTTCCCGGTATCGACTTGATCCCTGCTTCGGATTGGTATATACGTTTGCTATATATTCAAACAGGAGTTCGACGTGGAAACTGCCAAGCTATTCTGGAGCGGCCGCTCTCAGGCGGTGCGGCTGCCCAAGGAATTTCGCTTCGAGGGAGAGCGTGTGCGAATCCGGCGCCATGGCGTTGCCGTCATCCTGGAGCCGATTCCGGCCGACTGGACCTGGCTGGACGCGCTGGCCGGTCCGGTCGATGAAGATTTTCGGCGTGCCACGGAGGACCAGCCCGAGGCCGCCGAGCGCCCGGACCTTGAGCGCCTGTTCCGCTGATGCGTTTCCTGCTCGACACGAACGCGGTCATTGCATTGCTGAACGATCCGTCCGGCGCCGTGGCGCGCCGCGCACGGGCACATTCGCCGGTGGACATAGTCCTGTCCGCCATCGTGAGCCACGAACTTTATTTCGGCGCGTTCAAGAGCCAGCGGCGCGAGCGCAATTTGGCCATTGTCGATGCCCTGCGCATCGAGGTACTGCCGTTCGACCTGGAGGATGCCCGCCAGGCCGGTGAAATCCGCGCAGCCCTCAACGCCACCGGAACGCCGATAGGCGCTTACGACGTATTGATCGCGGGCCAGGCCCTGGCCCGCAACCTCGTCCTGGTTACCCGCAACACGCGCGAATTCGAGCGCGTGCCCGCCCTGCGCGTGGAAGACTGGGAGGCGGCGGCATAGTGGCGTAGTGGCGTAGGGCGGAAAAGCGCAGCGCATTCCGCCGTCTGGGAAAAGCGGACCACATTCCGCTATATGGAAACACTTCACGGCGAGGCGAAGCGCGCCCAATCAACACGATAAGCCGGCGATAGACGTGACCATAAGTTCCGCAGCCAGCATACGGCGGATTGCGCCTTCGGCTTGTCCGCCCTACGACTGGGGCTGCGTAGCATAATTGCTCGGACGACATCCAGCGAGGACAACCCCATGCCGGAACGGGAGCGCAAGGCTTTTATTTCTACAAGCGCAATCGACCTGCCCGAGCACCGCGAGCAGGCGGCGGAAGCTTGCAGGCAGATGGGTTGGCGGCCCCTCATGCAGGGACAGGGGGCTGCCGAAGATCCTGAATTGCTGCCGACCCGGCTGAACGCCATCGATGGCTGCGAACTATTCATAGGCATTTGTGGGTTTCGCTATGGATACGTGCCGCAGGGCCACAAATTGTCTATCGGAGAGCTGGAGTACGAGCGGGCGAAGGCCCGAGGGATACCATGCCTGGTGTATTTTGCCGATGACACTCACGCACGGCTGGAAGAGCCGGTGCGAAGCGGCATGGAAGACGCAAAGCTGGAACGCTTCAAGAAGCGCGTGGCGTCGGAACAATCCGTCACATTGTTCGCCAATGCGCAGGATCTTTACGAAAGGGTGTTGCGCGCACTGGCAGCGCTTCGTGAGGACGGCGCCGGGCCGCAGATAGTCTCGCCCGGGACGGGGGGAGTTCGTATCGAAGGTTTGCAACCATCGGTGTTGCAAGGCCGCGCGCCTAATATCCAACCCCGCCGCATCCTGCTCCCCGACATAGACTGGGTGGAAATCCCGGCCGGGCAATTCGTCTATCAGAAAGGCGAACGGCGCACCCTGCCGCGTTTTTTCGTGGCGCGCTATCCGGTTACGAACATCCAGTACCAAACTTTCATAGCTGCCGGCGGCTACGCGGACGAGCGCTGGTGGAAAGATCTGGTGAAACCCGAGCCGCAGCCGTCGCGCTGGCCGCAACCCAACCGCCCGAAAAC
>JAEUNN010000952.1 GCA_016791085.1 Rhodocyclaceae bacterium
TTGCACGGTGGTGGCGCCACCCTGCAGGCCGGTCAGGTCGGTCAGCGTAAAATTGCCCTGCAGACTTATATTTCCGGACGCCGAGGCGTCTATGCTGCCCAGGTTGGTGTTCTGGTTGGACCAGGCGGTATTGCTGAATGAACTGCCCACGAACAGGTTGCCGCCGCTCGCGCGCAGCACGCCGGTGGGGCCATTGATGAAGGTGTTGCTATAGCCGACGTTGAGCGCCTTGCCGGCCGTGTCGGCGTCGATGAGGCCATTGTTGATGAGGCTGCCGCCGGCCGAATTGGAATAGACGTAGCCAGTCTGGTCGCCGTGTATCCGGATGCCGCTGCCTATCGTCAAACTGCCGGAATTCACGTTGTAATAAATCTGATCGGAACTGGATCCGGACAAATAGACTTCGGCATTGCCGCTGCCGCCCGAGCGGTACAGCGACTGTCCCGCCGTGGTCTGGAACAGCAGGTCGGAATTGTTCAGAGTAAGCCGCCGGCCGCCGGCGATGCCGAGATTGTTTTCGACGCGTACCGTGGCGTTGGTCGCGCTGGCATCGGTATCCAGGACCAGGTTGTCGAGTATCGAATTGGTGGTCAGACCGAAAGCGGCGCCGCCCGATGTTTGCACCGTGCCATTGCGGATGCGCCCGCTGCTGCCTATGGCGAGCGAGCCGGTGGTGGCATTGAGCGCCAGCGTGCCGCCGCCCAGATTGAGGCCGGTGCTGCCGCTATTGACCACCTGTAGCGTGGCGCCACCGCCCTGCAGGCCGGTCAGATCTGCGAGCGCAAAATTGCCCTGCAGATTTATGCTTCCAGAGCCGGATGCGTCTATGCTGCCCAGGCTGGTGTTCTGGTTGGTCCAGGTGGTGTTGCTGAACGAACTGCCGACGAACAGGTTGCCGCCGCTGGCGCGCAGCACGCCGGTCGGGCCGTTGGTGAATGCATTGCTGTAGCCGACGTTGAGCGCCTTGCCGGCCGTGTCGGCGTCGATCAGGCCGTTGTTGATGAGGCTGCCGCCGCTGGCATTGGAATACACATAGCCGGTCTGATTGCCGTGTATCCAGATGCCGTTGCCGACGGTGAGGCTGCCGGAATTCACGTTGTAATAAATCTGGTCGGAACTGCTGCCCGTCAAAAACACTTCGGCATTGCCGCTGCCGCCCGAGCGGTACAGCGACTGTCCGGCCGTGGTCTGGAACAGCAGGTCGGAATTGGCGAGCGTGAGGCGACGGCCCCCGGCGATGCCCAGGCTGTTTTCTATGCGCACCGTGGCGTTGGTTGCGCTGGCGTCGGTATCCAGGACCAGGTTGTCGAGTATCGAATTGGTGGTCAGATTGAAGGTCGCGCCGCCGCTGGTTTGCACCGTGCCGTTGCGGATGCGCCCGTTGCTGCCTGTCGTGAGCGAGCCGCTCGCGGCCGTGAGCGCCAGCGTGCCGCCGCCCAGATCCAGGCCCGTATTGCCACTATTGACCACCTGCACGGTGGCGCCGCCGCCCTGCAGGCCGGCCAGATCGGTACGCGCGAAATTCCCCTGCAAGCTGAT
>JAEUNN010000863.1 GCA_016791085.1 Rhodocyclaceae bacterium
CGCGGCCACGCTGCGGTCCTGGAAGGGGCACGACGATCTGCTGGCCGCGTTCGAAAGCGTGGCCGGTTCCTACCCCGACATGAACCTCGTGATCGCCGGCGACGGTCCGCGCCGCCAGCATCTCGAAGGCGCCCGGCAGGCGTCGTCCTACCGCCAGCGCATACATCTGCTGGGGCACCAGGAAAACGTGCCGGCGGTGCTGGCCGCGCTAAATCTGTTCGTGCTGCCGTCCTACGCCAACGAAGGCGTGCCGCAGGCCATCATCCAGGCCATGGCCATGCGCCTGCCGGTCATATCCACCACGGTGGGGGCGATTTCGGATGCGGTGGTGGACGGCGAAACCGGCCTGCTGTTGCCGCCGCGCGCGCCCGACATGCTCGCCAATGCGATCCGGCGCCTGCGCAAGAACGAACAACTGGGCCGCGATTTCGGCGATGCCGGCCGGCGCGTGGTGGAGCGCAAATTCACCGCCGACAGCATGGTGGATGCCATGCTGGACATTTTCGAGCGCTGCAGTGCCTGAACGCGCAATGCCGCCGGTCCGGGCTGTGGCGCAGCGGCAGCGCGGGCACGGCTGCGCGTGCGCGCGCCGGGCGGGACGAACGCCCGCCGCAGTCTGAACGCCGAGTCCCGCATGCGCCTGGATACCCTGGTGATATTCCACAAGCAGCTGGGTGACGTGCTGCTGATGGAACCCACCGTGTATAAGTTGTACGAGGCCACCGGCCACACGGTAGGCGTGGCCACGCGCAAGGGCTTTGCACCGCTCATCGCGCTCATGCCGCACGCGCGCGCGGTGGGCGCCTGCCTGCCGGGGCGGGCGCGGCACGCCATTGCTTTCGACGCCAGTTTCAAAAGTGCCGCGGCGGCCGCCATGTCGCTGGCGCCCAGCAAGGAACTGGTGCTGATACAGAAAAAGCTGCAGCGCCCGTGGCACCGGCTCATATTCAGGAACAACATCCGCTACCCGGCCGATACCGAAAAATATCGCGCCCGCTATTATTTCGACGCGGTCGCCGGCGACGCCGAATTCCGTCCGCCGCAACTCGACAGGCCGCCCGATGCCTGGAAGCCGGACGCGATTCCGGCGGATTACTGCGTGCTGCATACCACCTCGGCCTGGAAATCCAAATCCTGGCCGGCCGAAAAATGGGTGCAAACCCTGGACGAACTGGCCCGGCAGGGCGTCGGGCCTTTCCTGCTGACCGGCGGCGCGGCGGAATGGGAGCGCGCCTATATCGGCTCCATCATGCAGGCCACGCGCGCGGAATGTGTCGATCTGTCGGGCCGTACCGGGCTGGGCCAATATTTGTGGCTGATCGCGCACGCCAGACTCGTGCTGTGCATAGACGGTTCGGCCACGCACATCGCGGCGGCGTTCCGCCGCCCCGCGGTCAGCTTGTTCGGACCCACCCATCCGATACACTGGCACTGGCCGGCGGAAAATTCCGTGCTGATCGACGCGCGCGCCTACGCGCCCGAACGCAAGCCGCCTACCGACGCCATTCCGGTTTCCGCGGTAATTGCGGCGACCCAGGCGCTACTGGACCGATGCCGATGAAATGCCTGAACGCCATCTTTACCTATAACCGGCCCGCGCT
>JAEUNN010000912.1 GCA_016791085.1 Rhodocyclaceae bacterium
TCGCGGTTCACTTCGGCCGCGGCGTCGGACACGCTGGAAATGCTCACCGACATTTGTTCCATGGCGGCCGCCATGGATGCCGCGGCTTCGCTCTGCGCGCTGGATGCTTCATGCACGGCCATGGTGGCCTGGGCCAAGCCCGTGGCCGCGCCTGCCAGGTCGCTGGCGCCGCTGCGCGCCTCGATGATCACGTTGCGCAGTCCATCGGCCATTTCATTGAATGCTGCACCGATTTGCTGCAGTTCGTCGCGGCTGGTAATTTCCACCCGGGTATTCAGTTCGCCCGCCGCCAGGCGGCGGCCGCCGGCTACCGTAGCGGCGATGGATGCGCGCAGCGAAACGAAAAATCCGCTCACCAGGTAAATCAGCGCCAGCACCGCAGCCGCGGTACAAAGGCTGGCCACCCACAGGTCGCGCACCAGCCGCGCCTTGTGCGCATCGACGTCGCGATTGAGTTCCTGCAGCATGACCTTGGAAAATTCGCCGCCGGCGCGCACGGGCCGCGTCGCCAGGTCGAACAGTTCGCCGGCCGGCATGCTGAATTTCTGCTCCAGAACCTGCTCGCGCACGGTGCTCGCGACGGCTGCCACGCCCTCGCGCATGTCGCGCAGCATTTCGCCCCAGCGCGTCGTGGCCGCCTCGTCCTGCACAGCCTTGAGCCGGCGCGTGATTCCGTCGATATCGGCCATATAGCGCTCGGCCAGCATGAGCATCGCGCCCAGTTCTATGGCTTCGGCCTGGGTCAGGCTTTTTTTCGCCGCCAGCGACGCGGCGCGCCCACGCAGTCGTGCCGTGCTTTCTATGAACCCGGGCAGCCAGTTCAGCGCGGTATCCATGACCGTGTAGGAATCCGGAAAGGGGTCGTAGGACAGCCCCGTGGCATCGGCAAATTCCCGGATATGGGACATCCACAGTTCGATCAATGCGGTGTGGCGCGCAAAGGACTGTGCCGCGGTCTGCTGGGCCAAATCGCTCTTGATCGCCTGCCAGTCCGCGGCGAGCCGCTGCAGGGCCGGCGCCAGCTGCGCCAGTTCGCTGTGCCGCTTGACGGACTGCTCAGCTTCGGCCAAGGCGGCATCGACTTCTTCGCGCTTGGCGAGCACGCGCGGCCGTGCGGATTCGTCGCCGTTGCGCCAGGCTGCAGCCAGACCGCGGTGCTGTTGCAGGCCAAGTATGGTGCGCATGACGATCTCGGCATATTCGGCACCGACCTTTTCCTGTTCCATGGTGCGCACCAGACCCAGCCGGTCGGACACGATGATTGCGGACAGGCTGCCGCAGGTCAGCGCCACGATAGCGATGATGAGCAGCATTTTGGCGCGAAAGCCCAGATTGCCCATAAGTGCAGCGGCTGGGGCCAGCAGAGGGTGCGGGCTCATTTCGGGGGTCCTTTCGAAAAATTTCAAGCTCCGGCCTGCCTTTACGGCCATTCGGCGGTGGGCTTGAATGAAACGCGCGCGCGCCGGCCTGATGCAAGCCGCATGGAGCCCGCTGCAGGGCGGCGAGGTTGGCACGCGTGGCCGGATTTACGCCCCTGCGCCGGATTGGCAGGAATGGCTTGCGCCCCGTGCGGGCGCGCACGCGCTGCTCACGCGGTAATCGTCCGGCCGGGCTGCAGGCGGCGGCCGCGGCTCAGGTGCGGAATCGTCCTGCCACGTCGGCGAGGGTATCCGCCAGTTCCTGCAGGCGTCGCGCCTGCGCGGCGGATTGCTGCACCTCATGGGCGTTGCCGCGGGCCATCGCGGCGATGCGGTCAACCGCGTCGTTCACGGCGTGGCTGGCGCGCGTCTGCGCGCGCACCGCCTCGCTGATGTCGCGCATGCCGGTCGCGGTTTCGTTGGCGGCACAGGACGCCTGATCCAGCACGCTTTCCACCGCGGACAGATGCCGGCTGGTGGTTTCAAGTGCCTGCAGACCGCGCGCCACGACGGCATCCACCGAGGACGAGCGCTCGGAAAGTTGGCGCGTCACGCCGTCTATGTCGGCCGCGGCCAGGCCGGATTTTTCCGCCAGCTTGCGCACCTCGTCCGCCACCACGGCGAATCCGCGGCCTTGTTCGCCGGCGCGCGCGGCCTCTATGGCCGCATTCAGCGCGAGCAGATTGGTCTGGTCGGCAATTTCCTTGACCTGCCGGGTCATGCGCGTGATGGCGCCGGCGGCTTCGGTGAACTGCGCACTGGCGCCGACCATGTCTTTCACGACCGTTTCGACTTCGGCCAGTTCGCCACCCATCTGATGCACCGCCTTGCGGCCCGCGTCCATGTGCTGGCGCCCGGTGTCGCTGAGGTTTTCCACGGTGCCGGCGGTGCCGGTCACGCCGTCGATGGCGGACGACAGCTCGTGCATGGCACCCGCCACCTGCGCCGCCGTATCGCTTTGTTCCTGGCTCGCGCGCGCGACCGCCGCGGTGCCGTCGGCAAACTGGCCGGCCAGGCCGCGCACGTCTGCGGCACTCAGGTTCAGGCGCAAGGCCATGCCGCGCAGATTTTCCTGCATGGTGCCGGCGGCACCCAGCAGGCTGTCGTTACGCACGGGAATTTCGCGCGACAGGTCACCGTCGGCGATGCGCTGCATGGCCGAGCGGACTTCTTCCGGCTCGGCTCCCAGCATGCGATTGAGCGTCCGCCACAGCGACAGAAAGGCCACCAGGCCCACCACCGACGCGAAGGCGATCAGGCCTGCCATGATCCACGCCGCGCGCTGCGCCCCGGCCTGCAGATCGGCGGCAGCTGCGGCCGTATCCTTGCCGGCCACGGACAGTGCCGCCGCGGCCCGGCCGGCAAGCTCGAAAAACATGTAGAAACTGTAGCCGTTGGCGATCAGCGTGGCGGTGGAAAGCACCGCCAAGACCACCAGCAGCCGGCTCTTCAAAGTTTGCATGAGTAGTCCTCGTCAGAGGCCGACCGCCCCCTCTCGGCAACCCGGCCAGGCATGGATACGACGCGTGCATGGGTGCAATCCGGTCTGATCGCCGCCGCCCGCGAGTTTGGGCTCAGGCCCGGTAGCCGATGCGGAATCCGCCCCAATGTTTGCCGCACACGAATATCGGCGCGGTAATGTCGTGCATGACTTCGCCCGTGTCGCGCCGGTAGGTTTGCAGCAGATAGGGCAATTGATGCTTGGCACCGCGCTTGGACACCGCGTCGTCGAATATGCGCTTGGTCCGATTGCCCGTCAGGTCGCGC
>JAEUNN010000921.1 GCA_016791085.1 Rhodocyclaceae bacterium
CGCCGACAGGCTGCGATCTTTGGTGATGATGGTCCAGCCGTCCGGCAGTTCGGAAATGGCCGAGCGTCCGGCGTTGATCATGGGCTCTATCGTGAAAATCATGCCGGCTTTAAGTTCCAGGCCGCTGCCGGCGCGCCCGTAGTGCAATACCTGCGGCTCTTCGTGGAATTTGCGCCCTATGCCGTGGCCGCAAAATTCGCGCACCACGGAAAAGCCGTTGCGTTCGGCGTGTTGCTGGATGGCGTGGCCGATGTCGCCGAGAAAAGCGCCCGGCCGCACCTGGCATATGCCCAACCACATCGATTCGTAGGTGATGCGGCAAAGGCGGCGCGCAAGTATGCTGGGCTCGCCGCACGCGAACATGCGACTCGTGTCACCGTGGTAGCCATCCTTGATCACGGTGATGTCGAGATTCACGATGTCGCCCTTCTTGAGCGCGCGATCATTGGGTATGCCATGACAAACCTGGTGGTTCACCGAGGCGCAGATGGATTTTGGATAGGGTCTGTAGCCCGGCGGCGCGTAATTGAGCGGTGCCGGTATGGTGCCCTGCACATCCACCATGTAGCGATGGCAGAGGTGGTCCAGTTCCGCGGTGGTGATGCCGGGCTGCACGTAAGGCTCGATGTAGTCGAGCACTTCGGCCGCGAGACGGCCGGCGCGCCGCATGCATTCGATATCCTCGGCGGATTTTATGGTGACGGCCATTGCTTGCTTGGGGTCTAAATGGTTGAAGCCTATCTTAATTGCCGGCCGCGGGCAATGCACGCCCGCGGGCGCCGCTCGGACTTGCCGCGCGGCGCAGCGCAGCTTGAGCGGCCGGCAGCCTTCCTGCTATACTCACAAGCTTTCCTCGTGCGCGAGGAAAGTCCCTCGCTCGCGCTGGTCGCGGGCAAATACACACGTCCGGTTCAGCAAGGGTGCGCAGCGATGCGAACAAAGCCGGGCGGCGGTTCAACCCTTAGGAGCTTTTTGCCACATGTCTGTCACGATGCGTGAAATGCTGGAAGCGGGTGTCCATTTCGGCCACCAGACCCGCTTCTGGAACCCCAAGATGGCTGCCTATATTTTCGGCCATCGCAACAAGATTCATATCGTCAATCTGGAAAAGACGCTCGCGCGTTACAACGACGCGATGACTTTCGTACGCCGCATGGCGTCCAACAAGGGCACGGTGCTGTTCGTCGGCACCAAGCGCCAGGCTCGTGAAATCGTTGCCGAAGAGGCGCGCCGCGCCGGCATGCCCTATGTCGACGAGCGCTGGCTGGGCGGCATGCTCACCAATTTCAAGACCGTCAAGCAGTCGATCAAGCGCCTCAAGGACATGGAACAAATGTCCGAAGACGGATCGCTCGAACGCATGCCCAAAAAAGAAGCCCTCATGATGCAGCGCGAACTGGACAAGTTGCGCCGCAGCCTGGGTGGCATCAAGGATATGAGCGGCCTGCCCGACGCGCTGTTCGTGATCGACGTGGGCTACCACAAGATTGCCGTGACCGAAGCGAACAAACTGGGCATTCCGGTGGTCGGTGTGGTCGATACCAACCATAGCCCGGACGGCGTCAATTACGTGATTCCCGGCAACGACGATTCCAGCCGCGCGATACGCCTGTATGCGCGCGGTGTCGCCGACGCGGTGCTGGAAGGCCGCTCCATGGTGCTGCAGGAAATCGTGGCCGCCGGCGAGGACGAATTCGTCGAGGTCGAGGAAGAAAACAAGCCGGCCGAATAAACGCCGCTTGCTAGCTGTTTGAAGCATGCCCGTCCAAGGCGGGCATTCCTGTATGAAGCCGGACGCGCTGTCGGTGCGCCGGCGTCGCCACCGCCTGGGGCCGGGCCTGCGCCGCCCGGCCGGGGCGGCGCGCCGCCGACCGGGCGGACGGGGTATTGGCGGTGCGTTCAGTGCATCTGCGCGCCGCGCCGTTTAAATCCACCCTGACTGATCGTGGGAGCAGCAATGGCCGAAATTACCGCGGCGATGGTTAAAGAACTGCGCGAAAAGACCGACGCGCCGATGATGGAATGCAAGAAGGCGCTGACCGAAGCCGGCGGCGACCTGGGCCGCGCCGAAGAAATCCTGCGCGTGAAACTGGGCAACAAAGCCACCAAGGCGGCCACGCGGGTCACCGCGGAAGGCGTGGTGGCCGTGCATATCGGTGCCGACGGCAGCGTGGGCACCATACTCGAAGTCAATTGCGAAACCGATTTCGTCGCCAAGAACGACGATTTCCTGCAACTTGCGCGCGATTGCGCGGAACTCGTGTCCACCCGCTCGCCGGCCGATCTGGCCGCCTTGTCGGCGCTGCCGCTGGGCAGCGGCACGGTCGAATCGACGCGCACCGCGCTGGTCGGCCGCATCGGCGAAAACATGAGCTTGCGCCGCTTCCGCCGCTTCGAGGCGGCCGGCAAACTCGCCAGCTATGTGCATGGTGGCGCCAAGATCGGCGTGCTGGTCGACCTGGTCGGTGGCGATGAAAGCCTGGCGCGCGATATTGCCATGCACATCGCGGCCTCCAAGCCGGTTGCGCTGTCGCGCGACGAAGTGCCGGCCGAACTGATAGAAAAAGAGCGTTCCATCGCCGCCGAAAAGGCTGCGGAACAGGGCAAGCCGCCCGAAATCGTGCAGAAAATGGTGGAAGGCACGGTCCAGAAATACCTCAAGGAAGTCACGCTGCTGGGCCAGATTTTCGTGAAGGACCCGGAAGGCAAGCAGACCATAGAGCAGTTGCTCAAGGCAAAAGGCGCCAAGGTTGCCGCTTTCGCGCTGTACGTGGTCGGTGAGGGCATAGAGAAAAAGCAGAGCGACTTTGCCGCGGAAGTGGCGGCCCAGGCCGCGGCCGCTGCGGCGCGCTGAGCGGAGCCGGGCATGTCCGCCGCCTTCAAGCGCATCCTGCTCAAGCTGTCCGGCGAAGCCCTCATGGGCGACGACGACTATGGCATCAACCGTGCCATGATCGGGCGCATCGTCGGCGAAATCGCCGAGGTTGCCGCGCTGGGCGTGGAAATGGGGGTGGTGATAGGCGGCGGCAACATTTTTCGCGGGGTGGCACCCAGCGCTGCGGGCATGGACCGCGCCACGGCCGATTACATGGGCATGCTGGCAACCGTCATGAACGCGCTGGCGCTGGGCGACGCCTTGCGGCAAGCCGGTGTGGGCGTGCGCGTACAGTCGGCGCTGCGCATAGAGCCGGTGGTCGAGCCCTACATACGCGGCAAAGCCTTGCGCTACCTCGAAGAGGGCAGGGTGGTCATTTTTGCGGCCGGTACCGGCAACCCGTTTTTCACCACCGATACGGCGGCGGCTTTGCGCGGGCGCGAAATCGACGCGCAAATCGTGCTGAAGGCCACCAAGGTCGATGGGGTGTATACCGACGACCCCATGAAAAACCCTGAAGCGCGGCGCTATCATCGCGTCAGTTTTGACGAGGCCATCGCGCGCGACCTCAAGGTGATGGACGCCACCGCGCTGGCTTTGTGCCGCGACCAGAAGCTGCCCATCGCGGTTTTCAGCATTTTCAAGCAGGGTGCGCTCAAGCGCGTGGTGATGGGCGAAGACGAAGGCACGCTGGTGCATATGTGACGGCCTGTCGCAAATCCAATACACAAGTCCTGGACCGATCATGATTCCCGAACTCAAGAAATCCACCGAACAGAAAATGCAGAAATCGCTTGAAGCACTCAAGCACGACTTCGCAAAAGTTCGTACCGGACGCGCGCATACGGGCTTGCTCGACCATATCCAGGTCGATTACTACGGCTCCCCGATGCCGGTCAATCAGGTTGCCAATCTGACCTTGCTGGACGCCCGCACCATAGGCGTCACGCCCTGGGAAAAGAAAATGATCCCGGTCGTCGAGAAGGCCATACGCGATTCCGACCTGGGACTCAATCCGGCCACCCAGGGCGATACCGTGCGCGTACCCATGCCGGCCCTGACCGAAGAACGCCGCAAGGAACTGATCAAGGTGTGCCGGCACGAGGCCGAAACCGCGCGGGTGGCCGTGCGCAACCTGCGCCGCGACGCGATTACCGCGCTGAAAGATGCGCTCAAGGCCAAAACCGTGGCCGAGGACGAAGAGCGGCGCGCCCAGGACGACATCCAGAAGTTGACCGACCGCTAC
This sequence comes from Rhodocyclaceae bacterium, assembly GCA_016791085.1. Lineage (GTDB taxonomy): Bacteria > Pseudomonadota > Gammaproteobacteria > Burkholderiales > Rhodocyclaceae > JAEUNM01. The sequence continues at coordinate 4,122 of JAEUNN010000921.1, forward strand.
ATTGCCGAAGTCGACAAGGCCTTGCACCAGAAAGAAGCCGATCTGATGGTGGTGTGAGTCCCCATCTTGCTGCGAGCCGTCCGGTTCATGACCCAGCATTCGAGTTCGACGCGAGAAATCCCCAAGGTTTCGGACGTTCCGAAGCATGTTGCGATCATTATGGATGGCAACGGCCGCTGGGCGCGCAAGCGCTTCCTGCCGCGGGTGGCGGGGCACAAGCGCGGCGTCGAAACGGTGCGCGAAATTATCCGCGCCTGCATCCAGCGCGGCATTTCCTACCTGACCCTATTCGCCTTCAGTTCGGAAAACTGGCGCCGGCCGGCCGACGAAGTCAGTTTCCTGATGCAGTTGTTCCTGCGCGCGCTGGAAGATGAAATTGCCCGCCTGCACGAAAACCGCATCCGCTTTCGCGTGATCGGCGACCTGTCGCGCTTCGATCACAAACTGACCGACCTGATCCACCGGGCCGAAGCGCTTACGGCCGGCCACACGCGCCTCACGCTGACCATCGCAGCCAATTACGGCGGCCGCTGGGACATACTGCAGGCCGTGAACCGCCTCGCCCAGGCCAGGCCCGAGCGTGCCGGGCATGCCACGGAAGACGATCTGGCGCCGTTCCTCGCGCTCAATTTCGCGCCCGAACCGGACCTGTTCATACGCACCGGCGGCGAGCAACGCATCAGCAATTTCCTGCTTTGGCAACTGGCCTACACCGAACTGCACTTCACCGAATTGCTGTGGCCGGAATTCGATTCCGCCGCA
>JAEUNN010000941.1 GCA_016791085.1 Rhodocyclaceae bacterium
CCTTGCAGCTGGGCAAGGGCGAACTTGCGCCCGGCCTGGAACGCTGCCTTGCCGGGCTGTGGGAGGGCGAGCGCAAGATTTTCGACATCGCGCCCGAAGATGGATTCGGCCTGCGTCAGGACGCCCTGGTACAGCAAATACCGCGCGCCGACCTGCCCACCGAAATCGAACTGGCGCCGCAGGCGGTGATCGAATTTTCGACCACGGACGGAACCAAATATGCCGGGATGGTGGTGGACCTCGATGCGCAGACCGCCACCATAGATTTCAATCATCCGCTGGCCGGAAAAACCGTGCGCTTCGAGGTGCTGGTGGTCGGCGTCTGCTGAAAGGAATGCCGTCATGGAAGTAATGCTGGCCAACCCGCGCGGCTTTTGTGCCGGCGTCGAGCGCGCCATTGAAATCGTCGAGCGGGCATTGGCGCGCTTCGGGGCGCCGGTGTATGTGCGTCACGAGGTCGTCCACAATCGCTATGTGGTGGAGGATTTGCGCAGCAAGGGCGCGGTGTTCATCGAAAATCTCGACGATGTGCCGGCCGGTGCCACGCTGGTGTTCAGTGCCCACGGCGTGCCGAAATCGGTGCGCATCGAGGCCGATGCGCGCGGATTGCGGGTGTTCGACGCGACCTGTCCGCTGGTCACCAAGGTGCATATCGAGGTCGCGCGCATGCGTGAGCAGGGGCGCGAGGTAATCATGATCGGCCATCGCGGCCACCCTGAAGTCGAGGGCACGATGGGGCAGGCGGACTCCGGCATTCACCTGATCGAAACCCGCGCCGACGTCGCAGCGCTTGACGTATCCGATCCCGACCGCCTTGCTTATGTGACGCAGACGACTTTGTCGGTGGACGATGCCGCAAATATCGTGGCGGCACTGCGGGAGCGCTTTCCGTCTATAGTCGGGCCTAAGAAGGACGACATTTGCTACGCCACGCAAAACCGCCAGGATGCCGTCAAGTTCCTTTCGCCACGTTGTGATCTGGTGCTGGTGGTGGGCTCGCAAAACAGTTCGAATTCCAATCGTTTGCGCGAAGTTGCGCGTAATTATGGTGTCGAGGCGCACCTGATCGATACGGCAGACGACATACGTCCCGAATGGTTGCAGGGCCGGCGCTGTGTGGGGTTGACCGCCGGCGCGTCGGCACCGGAATTGCTGGTGGATCAGGTGATCGCACGTCTGCGCGAACTTGGTGCGCGTTCCGTGCGTACGCTGGACGGCGTGCCGGAAAAAGTCAGTTTCCCGCTGCCCAAAGAACTGGCCGGCTGAGCCATCCGGTCGCGCGGCCGGGCTTGCCCGCTGCGTCAAAACCGAAATAAAAAGGCCGCCCGCGGGCGGCCTTTGTCATGGGGTGGAATTACGCCGCTGCCGTCCTCAAGCGTCGTGCGCCCTTCGGGGAGCACGGCGGCCTGGAGGCTTGCGGCCGGTCAGTGATGGGCTTCGCGATACCAGAAGCTTTTCACCCCGCAAGGAACCGGAATCGATGCACCCGCCTTGCGCTGCACGCCAGTGCCGGTGTTATAGACCACCGAAATCGACGCGCCTTTGGTGCAGTCTATGCCCGCCGACGAGGCGGAACCTCCGGCTCCCGTTCCGCTGCTGCTTTGTCCGAATACCGCGGTACCGTCGCGTATGAAGCCCTGGCCGGAAAAGCCCGCGAAAGTACGCGCATTGCCGGGGTTGCCGGTGCCCACGTTATTGATCAGGCCGCCAAAGGTGGCGTCCAGGCCATATAGCTTGGACAGGCCCGGCGGCTGACAGGAATTGGCTTGGTCGTCCGGTTTGTAGGTACCGAAGCGCAGTACGTTGAAGAACACCGAGGGCGATCCCGTCGCGATTTCACTGGTCGAGAAATAGAATGCCCACCCGCCGCGACTGGCCCATGCAGTATCGGTGACGGCGGTATTGAACTCCGTGACCGTGTCGATCGCGGATACGTTTACGAGGTCGTTGGTGGTGTAGACGGTCGTATCGGTGGTCGCGCTGGTTCCTATGCCTTTATCCTTGATCATGAACATTCCGTTCTTCGGGTCTGCATCGTTCATGATTTTGG
>JAEUNN010000947.1 GCA_016791085.1 Rhodocyclaceae bacterium
GCCGTGTTTGCGCGCTTTTTTCCGTGTGTCTGGGTGGCCGTGGCCTTGCTGCTGGCAAGCGGCTTCGCCCGCCTTGGCAGCGTCGGCTTCGCGGCCGCGCCGCGCCATTGGCATGTCATGATGGGCATAGGCATCGTCATGGTGCTCATATTCATGCACGTATACTTTGCCCCCTATGCGCGCCTGCGGCGCGCCGTGGCAGCGCAGGACTGGCCGGCCGGCGGCGCCGCGCTGGGGCAGATACGCCAGCTCGTGGGTGTCAATCTGACTTTGGGTGCCTGTAATATCGGCGTCGCCGCACTGGGTCGCTGGCTTGCCGCCTGAGCGTCTCGGCACCCGCGCCGCCCGCCGCGCCGGCAGACCGAATACCCCGGATCCAACCATGACCACCAGTACGCCCAAGCCGCTCGCCGGCCTGAAAGTCCTTGAACTTGGCACCCTCATCGCCGGGCCGTTCTGTGCACGCATCATGGCGGAATTCGGCGCCGAAGTAATCAAGGTCGAGTCGCCCGAGGGCGGCGACCCCCTGCGCAAGTGGCGCAAACTGTACGAAGGCACCTCGCTGTGGTGGTACGTGCAGGCGCGCAATAAAAAGTCGCTCACCCTGAACCTGAAGCACCCGGAAGGGCGCGCCGTGCTGCGCCGCCTGGCCGCCGAATCGGACGTGGTGATCGAAAATTTTCGCCCCGGCGTGATGGAGAAGCTGGGTTGCGGCTGGGACAGCCTGAGCGCCGACAATCCCGGGCTCATCATGGTTCGCCTGTCGGGTTTCGGACAGACCGGGCCGATGGCGCCCTTGCCCGGCTTCGGTGCGATCGGCGAATCCATGGGCGGCATGCGCTTCGTGACCGGGTTTGCGGACCGGCCGCCGGTCAAGACCGGCATTTCGATAGGCGATTCGATCGCGGCGCTGTGGGGGGGCTTCGGGGCGCTCACCGCGCTGCGCCACCGCGACGCCACTGGCGGACCACGCCGCGGGCAGGGGCAGGTGGTGGATGTCGCGCTCTACGAAGCCGTGTTCGCGATGATGGAAAGCCTGGTGCCGGAATTCGACGTATTCGGATTTGTGCGCGAGCGTACCGGCAACATCATGCCCGGCATCACGCCGTCCAATACGCATACCACGAAGGATGGCAAGCACGTAATCATCGGCGGCAACGGAGATGCGATTTTCCAACGCCTGATGCAGGCCGTGGGGCGTCCGGATCTTGCCGCGGACCCCGCGCTGTCGGACAATGCCGGGCGCGATGCGCGCCGCGTCGAGCTCTATGGCGTACTGGACGCCTGGGCCGGCGCGCGCGACGAAGCCGAGGTGCTCGCCACGCTGGCGGGCGCCGGCGTACCGGCGAGCCGGGTGTACTCGGTTGCCGACATGTTCGCCGACCCGCAATACATCGCCCGCGCCATGCTGGAAGAGGCCAAACTGCCCGACGGCCGCGGCATGCGCATACCCGGCATCGTGCCTAAATTGAGCGCGACGCCGGGCGCAACGGAATGGTTGGGCCCGCGCCTGGGGGAGCACACGGAGGCCATTTTGCAGGCGCTGGGATACGACAACGCGGCAATCGAGCGCTTGCGCGCTGCAGGGGCTATTTAGCCCCAAGTGTTGGCAAATCCACACAGGCTTTAAATAGGCCTGTGGATTGGCTATAATTCAAAGGTTTTTCACCTTCAACCAGAACTCAGGGTTTGCCATGAGCACTCAAGACGATGTGGACAACAGCAGGCGCGGCCTGCTCATCGCGACGGCCTGCGCCGGCGGCGTGGCGGGAGCGGCTACGCTGGTGCCCTTTCTTGCGAGCCTGACGCCGTCCGAGCGTGCAAAGGCCGCGGGAGCCCCCGTGGAGGCCGATATCAGCAAGCTTGAACCGGGTCAGATGATGACCGTGGAATGGCGTGGCAAGCCCGTGTGGATCATGCGCCGCACGAAAGAGCAGCTCGAAACCTTGCGCAAGAACGACGCCAACGTCGCAGATCCGAAATCCGAACGCAAACCCGAAGAAACGCCGGAATATGCGCGCAACGAAACGCGCGCCCGCAAGGAACATCCGGAAATTCTGGTGGCGGTCGGCATCTGCACCCACCTTGGTTGTTCGCCCACGCCGCGTTTGACGCCGGGGCCTCAGCCCAACCTGCCGGACGACTGGCTGGGCGGCTTCCTCTGCCCCTGCCATGGTTCCACGTTCGATCTGGCTGGTCGCGTGTTCAAAAACAAACCGGCTCCGGACAACCTTCCGGTGCCCCCATATGCCTATCTGTCCGACACGCGCATCCTGGTCGGCCAGGACACGAAGGAGGGTTGATCGATGGCCTCTGAAAAAGTCGTCGAAACCAAAGGTCTGCTGGGCTGGATAGATGCCCGCTTTCCGCTCACGGCAAATTACAAGGCGCACCTGTCCGAGTACTACGCGCCGAAAAACTTCAATTTCTGGTATTTCTTCGGCTCGCTCGCACTGCTGGTTCTGGTCATCCAGATCGTGAGCGGCATTTTCCTGGTCATGCATTTCAAGCCGGACGCCTCGCTCAACGCATCCGGCGTGCCGGTTGCCTTCGCCAGCGTCGAGTACATCATGCGCGACGTGCCCTGGGGCTGGCTCATCCGCTACATGCACTCCACCGGCGCCTCGGCATTTTTCGTCGTGGTGTATCTGCACATGTTCCGGGGCATGCTGTACGGCTCCTATCGCAAGCCGCGCGAACTCATCTGGATTTTCGGTGTGGCGATTTTCCTGTGCCTGATGGGCGAAGCCTTCATGGGCTATCTGCTGCCCTGGGGCCAGATGTCGTACTGGGGCGCACAGGTTATCGTAAATCTGTTCTCCGCCCTGCCGCTGATCGGCAATGACCTGTCGATCTGGATACGTGGCGACTACGTGGTGTCCGACGCCACGCTGAACCGCTTCTTCTCGTTTCACGTGATTGCGGTTCCGCTGGTGCTGATCGGCCTGGTCGTGGCCCACCTGCTGGCGCTGCACGAAGTCGGGTCGAACAATCCCGACGGCGTCGAAATCAAGAAGAAAAAGGATCCCAAAACCGGCATTCCGCTCGACGGCATCCCCTTCCACCCCTACTACACGGTCAAGGACATCGTCGGCGTGGTGGTGTTCCTGGTGTTCTTCTCCTGTGTGGTGTTCTTCGCGCCTGAACTGGGCGGGTACTTCCTGGAGTACAACAACTTCTTCCCGGCCAACCCGATGCAGACGCCGCCGCACATCGCGCCGGTGTGGTATTTCACGCCGTTCTACTCGGTGCTGCGGGCGAACACGATCAACTTCTTCTACATCGACGCGAAGCTTTGGGGTGTGATTTTCATGGGCCTGTCGGTCATGATCTTTTTCGCCCTGCCGTGGCTGGACAAATCGCCGGTCAAGTCGATACGGTATCGCGGTCCGATCTACAAGTCGGCCCTCACGATTTTCGTGATCGCCTTCCTGATCCTCGGCTACCTCGGCACCCAGCCGCCGTCCCCGACCGGTGAGATCGTTTCGCAAATCTGTACGCTGATCTATTTCGGGTTTTTCCTGCTCATGCCCATCTACACGAAGATGGATCGCTACAAGCCGGAACCCGATCGCGTGACTTGGCACTGAGCGGAGCTAGAACAATGAAAACGCTGAAAAAATTCCTTGCCGCGGTATTGTTCGCGCCGCTCGCGGTCATGGCCAGCGAGGCCG
>JAEUNN010000954.1 GCA_016791085.1 Rhodocyclaceae bacterium
GGCGCGCGCATTTTTTGCCGGCATGGACAGTGTCAAACCGGCCGGGCTGTGGGCCGCGCATTTCGTGGACGAAAACGCCACCGACCTGCTCGCGCGCCGCCGCGCGGAACAGGCGGCCGCGGCACTGGGCGCCAGCTCGGGCGCGTTCGCGGCGCTCGATCTGAGCGCTATCGACATGGCGCACGAAGTCGCGGCATTACCGCCCGAAGCGGCGGATTACCTGAGCGTGAGCACGCCATCCTGGGGCCATACGCCGGCCCTGCAGCCGATATTCACGGCCATGCCGGCGCTGCTTGCGGGCGGGCGCGTGGTGTGGGGGCAACTCGTGCAGGCCAATCGCCTCATGTTCAGCCATGCCGCCGAAGGACAACTGGGCGACGTGGTGTACGACCCGGCCGGGCGCCTGGGTCCGGCCGCCCTGCAGGAAGCCGCACGCAAACTGTTCGCGCTGCGCCGCGCGGCCGGCACCTCCCTGCCGCCGCAGGCGCTGGCCATCGCCTCGCATCTGCAGAATGACCTGACCCGCGCCGACGGCCTGCCGGTGCCGCGCAGCATTGCACAGGGCGGACTGCTGTTAAGTTCGGTCTGGTTCGAGCGCAAACATTTGCCCACCGGGCGCTTGAGCGAGCGCTTTTTCCCGCTGCTCATGCGCGACGACACGCCCGGCCGCGTCATGCTGCTGCCGGCGCGCTGGTGGCCGCCGGCACTGAGCGCGCACTGGATGGAGGCCGAGCACGCCGCACGCCGCGCCGAGTGGGAAGAAGCGCGTGCCGCGCTGGCCGGCCCGCGCAACGAAGCGCAAAGCCTGGCGCTAGGAGCAAGGCTGGAAGCAATCGAACAATACGTGGCGCGCGGCATCGACGAAATTCGCGTGGCCGATCTCTGCGCACTGGGCCAGCCCGGCTTCCGCCCGGACTGCGAACCGCCCCCGCGCGAATGGGAATGGGAGGTCGATGCCGACCTGCAGGCGCTCGCCGAAACCTATCTGACCGACTGCGAGCGCGCCCGCGCGCGCGGCGAAGCACTGCCGGCCGAGCGCGCCCGGCTGGCCTATGCCTGTGCGCACACCGCGCAAATGGTGGCCATGCACCGCCTTTTGCTGCGCGCGCCGCGCGGCCATGCCGAGCCGGATTTTGCGCTGGCGCCCGACGCCATACTGTATGTGGCGCTGGGCCTGGTGGCCGGCTGCGAAAGCGCGGCGCTGCGCATGGCGCGCCTGTTATGCACGCTGTGGGAAAAGCCCGGCGCCTACCGCACCGCGGCCGGCGTCCAGGCGCGCGCGGTATTCATGCTGCTGGCGCGGCACGTACACGTGGCCATCCCGGCCTTGCCGGCCCTGGAGCCGGCACCGGCGCTCGAGGCGCTGCTGGATGAGGAGCGCTGGAACAGCCCCGACCCGGCCGCGCTGGCCCCGCTGTTTGAAGCGGCCTGCCGCGAACATGCCGAAATTGCCCCGCGCGGCGCCTTCCAGTGCCTGCCCATCGCGCTATTGCTCATGCAGAAACTGCGCGCCATGCAAGGACTTGCCAGCCCGCGCCTGAGCCACCCGCTGCTGGCCGCGCCGCTGGGATCCTGGCCCGCCGCGGTGGAACTCGAAGCCGCGCGCGACCCGCTGCTGCGTTCGCTATGCGCGCGCATGGAAGCCAACGGCTACAACGAAACCGCCATCGTGCGCGCGGTGCTGGAAGGCGCCCCGCTGAGCGCGCCCGGAGCCGCGCTCGCTTCCGGCGCCCCGGCGGCTTCCGTCGCCAGCCCGGAACAGCAGGCCAAACTTGCGCATGCCGAACTATTGCTGTCGCAACTTGCCGCGCAGTCCGAAACCCGCCGCAACTCGGCCCTGCGCGGCCGGCGCATGCTCATCATCGGCGCCTGCATCGTGTGGGGCGGCCTGTTGCTGTGGATATTTTTCCAGTTGCGCGGCTAGGTCCGGCGCACCGACCCTCCTGGCGCCCGCGCCGGCCTGCTCAACCGAACTTGAATGCCAGCCAGCGCCAGGGGCGCAGCCAGGCCGGCGAGTGCTGCCACACCAGGCGGTGGCTAAGCAGGGCGGCCAGGCGCCGCGCCACGCGGCTCGCGCCCTTGTTGTTGCGCACCTGGCGAAAATCGTCCAGGGCCAGGCGTGCGTCCTTGTTTTGCACGGCGTTGCGATAGGCCTGCATGAGCGACACCAGGGTACGGAAATAGGGGCGTATCGCGGACGCGTCGATGGCGCCCAGATGCCCCTCCAGTTCGGCCAGCTGGTCGGCGCGCGCGGCGTCGAATGCCAGCCAGGTTTTGGCGTCCATGTTGCCGGGCTCGAGTTCCAGCGATTTGAGCGTGGGCTGGCGCGCCTCTTCGTCGCGCGCCAGGCTGCGCAGCGCCACCGCCAGATTGTCCAGCGACCAGGCCGGCAGCTGTTTGGCGCGCCAGTCCTGCATCCATTCCACCACTTGCGCGTGCATGTCATTGCTGAGGTAGGCGTAAGCGACCATGGACCAGCAGGCGGAATCGTCCTGCAGGGCAGTGCGGTGGCTGCGCAACAGCCGTTTCAGGATGGGCACGCGGCGCTTCGCGCCGGCGTAGTCGAGCAGGCCACGCTTGAGCGCGTGTTGCGGATCCTGTTGCAGCGCTTTGGCGATGCGGCGGTTGAACAGGCCCGGCACGGCGGATTCCTGCTCTTCTATCCAGTGCCGCGTGGCCACCAAAGCGCACGCGCCGGAACTGAAACAGGCCTGGATTTCGCGCGTCAGGCGCTGCTCCCAGCCGGCCCGCTGCATGTGCGCGATGGCCTGTTGCGCCGGCCAGTCGTCCTGGGTGGCGCGCAAGGCCTCGAACAGCGGCGCGGCGGCGGCGTCCTGGTCCATGCGCAGCGCCGCCAGCCGGATTTGCCGTACCGCCAGATACGGCCCCGGGCAGACGCGCGCCAGGGCGGCCAGGGTCGTGCCGGCGCCGTCGCCATCGCGTCCGTCCAGTTGCAGGTCGGCCAGGTGCATGCCGGCAAAGCTATAGGTGGGGTCGAGTTCGAAGGCGCGCGCGAAATGCTCGCGCGCCTGCTGCTGCTGGCCGCATTTGAGCCGCGCGTGGCCGGCATAGCCATGCGCCCGTGCATGGTTGGGTGCCAGGCGGACCAGATTTTGCGCGGCTTCCAGGTAATCGGCGTCGGCGCCGTCGGCATCGCGCCAATCCGCCAGTTCGCGCCACCAGGTGTAGTTATTGGGGTCGTCCGCCAGCAGTTCGCGCAATTCGCGCGCGGCTTGCGTGCCCAGTCCGCGTGCGCGCGCGATGCGCGGTGCGAATGCGCGCAGCACGGCGGGCGGCCGCTCCTGCCAGGGATGTTCGGCCAGGGCGGCGGCCGCGTCATCCAGGCGGCCAAAACGCAATAGCGTGGCGAGTAGCGCCTCCCAGACGGTTTCCTGGCGCGGGGCAAGTTGCAGCGCGCGGCGGGCGGCGGCCACGGCTTGCTCGGCGTCGCCCGCCCATTGCGCAAGGCGTATCCAGGCCCAGACTTCGCCCGGCCGCAATTCGGTCAATTCCGCGGCCAGGCGCGCCGGCAGATCGGGCGCGCCGGTGTTTTCGCCAAAGTGGCGCAAGGCGTCCCAGGCCCAGCCCAGCTTGGGCGCGCGCAACAGGGCCGCGCGCATTTCGGCCACGGCTTGCGGCCGCTGGCCGTCGCGCCACAACGTGCTGGCGCGCGTGGCACGCAATTCCGCGTCTTCCGGATTGCGCGCCAGCGCGGCGTCGAGCACGG
>JAEUNN010000971.1 GCA_016791085.1 Rhodocyclaceae bacterium
TGGCGCTCGAGCCGGCGGCGTATGCCGGGCGCATCGCCCAGCACGGCCTGATCGGCGATGTCCGCCAATGCGGCGCGCATGCGCACTTCGATCTGTTGCGCAAAAGCAGCACGCGCGCTGCGCAAGTCGCGGCTGATTTGCGAGCCCAGCACCACCACCAACACCAGCAGCAGCATCATGCTGCCGGCCAGTGCAAGCCGTGCGGCCAGACTAAGGCGCGACCAGGGCGGCCGCATGGCGGGCGCGCCGGCGTCATTGGCCGCCGCCGCGCTATGATCGATGGGCGTAAGATGTGGTGTCGGGATCATGGGCAATTGGCGCGGCGGCCCGGTTCGGCGGCCGGACAGCACCTCGCGCACTAATGACGACGGGTTGACTTAGGTATCGGAACGACGGAGCCGTAACTGTAGGAAATCCTTGCCGCCAGCGTGCCTTGAATCACGTTTGGCATATTTGAAGCGCGGCGGCCGACCTGCCGCCAGCGGGATCGCGGCAACGGAAGCACGGCGTGGCGCCGACAGGAATTTGCGATTTGCTCTACAGTCACACCGGCAATGGGTCCGGGCCTACGGGTTCGGCTTTTTCTGGCTTGCAGGAGCGCAGCCATGACACAGCGCGAAGGTCGCAAACTGGATGGTTTTCAGCACACCCGCCGCAATTTGCGCAGCAACGAACAAATTCCGACGCCACCGGGCCTGCTCGAACAGATCGTGGCCCTGGCGCGCGCGCGTCAGGCCGCCGATAGCGTCCATGACGACGATACGGACGCCGATTACGAATTGGGCGCCGACGCCGAAGATGACGACGGCGACGCCCCCCGGCCTTCCTGATCCAGCCGCCGCACTACCGCGCCAGCGCAGACCGGCCCAGCCGCCGCGCAGCCGCGCCGCCTGGCCGGTGCCCGGCGCGGACCTGCCACTTGATTGTCGATAATCCATGCAGACCATACGCTTCGCCCTGGCCGGCGAATACATAGAACTGTGCGACCTGCTCAAGCTGGCCGGGCTGGCACAGAGCGGCGGACAAGGCAAACAGCTGGTCGCGCAGGGGCGCGTTACCGTGGACCGCCTGCCGGAAGGCCGCAAAACCGCAAAAATCCGCGCCGGGCAGCGGGTGGCCTGCGGCGACGTGTTGATACTTGTCGAGGCCGGCTGAGCATGGCGGTACAGTGGTTTCCGGGCCACATGCATGCGGCACGCAAAAAGGCCGCGGAAACCCTGGAGCGCAGCGATCTGGTCATAGAAATCGTCGATGCGCGCCTGCCCCAGGCCAGCAGCAACCCGCTCATACAGGAACTGCGCCTGGCACGCCAGCGCCCCTGCCTGAAAGTTCTGAACAAGTCCGACCTGGCCGACCCCGACGTAACCAAGGACTGGCTGGCTTACTACCAGGCGCAGCGCAAATCCGGTCCGCCTCTGGCAGCCGTCGCGCTGTCGGCGAAAAAGCCGGCCGACGTGGCGAAAATCCCCGCCCTGTGCCAGGCACTGGCCCCGCATCGCGACGACAACACCAAGCCGCTGCGCATGATCATCATGGGCATACCGAATTGCGGCAAATCCACGCTCATGAATGCGCTGCTCAAGCGCCGTGTGGCCGCGGTCGGCGACGAACCGGCGGTCACCAAG
>JAEUNN010000972.1 GCA_016791085.1 Rhodocyclaceae bacterium
AGCGGCGGCCCGCCGCCCTGGTCCAGCGCGCGCAGGCCGGCCGGCCCCACCACCAGCGGATATTCGTGGCCGGCGTTCACGCATTCCAGCCGCCCGCTGTGCAGGTCCAGCACCAGCGCCGCAAAAGTTACGAACATCGCCTCCGGATTGTCGCGCGCAATTTCGACGTGGGCGCGGTTGATTACGGCGTCCAGCGCGGCCGCGTCGCGCAGCGCGCTGCTTTTGGCGAGCGACTTGGATAGCGCCATGAACAGACTGGCCGGCACGCCTTTGCCGGAAACGTCGCCTATGGCCACGAACAGGCGCCCGTCCTGAAGCAGGAAAAAATCGTACAGGTCGCCGCCTACCGATTGCGCCGGTTGCAACAGGGCCGCGATATCCACGCGGTGCTCCTGCCCCAGCACTTCGGCCGGGCGCGGCAACAGGCCCAATTGAATGCGCCGGGCCGCTTCCAGTTCGCCCGCCACGCGCGCGCGTTCTTCGCGCTGTATGGTCAGTTCGCGCGCCAGGCGGCGCCGCGTCAGTTCGGTTTCGGCGAGGCTCAGCGTGAGCAGCGCGGCAAACACGAAACTGATGCCGGCCAGCGGCAAGGCCACGTCGAACAGCAGCAGGAAGTTGCGGAACGCCAGAAACCCGCTCGACACCAGGAGCGCCGCGCCGACTGCGAACAGCGGCAGCGCCAGGCGTGAGCGCGTGCGCGGCACGCGCCACAGGGCCAGGCCGCAGCCGGCCGCGTAAATCAGGCCTTCCAGCCAGTGCAGCCAGCCGGGGCGCGTGAGCACGGTGCCACTCAGCATGTTTTCCAGCGCCGTGGCGTGGGCGTCGACGCCGGCGCGGCGCTGGCCGCCCGGTATGGTGATCACGTCCTGCAAGCCCAGTGCGGTAAAACCGACCAGCACGATCTTGCCGGCAAATTTCTGTGCATCGACGCTGCCGGCGAACACCTCGCTGGCATTGACCAGGCGGCGCTCGTCCGGCCTGGAAAAATACAGCCACAGGCGGCCCTGGGCATCCAGCGGAATGTTCACGCTGCCGATATGCGCGATGCGCTGGCCGCCGCGCAGCGGGCCGATTTCGATGCGTTCCGCGCGCTCGGCCACGCGCAGCAACTCGGCCGCCAGGGCCGGCCATAAATCGTCGCCCACCCGCGTCGCGACGGGTATGCGCCGCACCACGCCGGTTTCGTTGGGCACATTGGCGGCGGCCACGCCGCGCACGGCACGTTCCACCGCCGAAACGGAATGCAGCACGCCGGCGAATGCCGGAATCGCCGCGCGGAACTGTGCGTCGGCCAGCATTTCCTCGGGCGGCCGCCCGCCTATGGGCGGGCCTTCGGTCTGTTCCAGCAGGCCGACCGCTCCGACCGACGGGGTGCGTGCCAGCATGTGGTTGAGCAGCCGGTCGTTGCTGGGCAGGGCGCGCAATTCGCGCGCAAGTTCGGGGCGCAGGGTTTGCACCAGTTCCGCCATGTTTTCGGGCGAATGCCGGTCCGGTTCCGGCATCAGCACGTCCAGCGCCAGCGCACGCGGGCCCAGTTCGCCTATGCGCTGCACCAGTTCCGCCAGATAGCTGCGCGGCCAGGGCCACTGGCCACGGATTTGCAGCGCCTGTTCGTCGATCTGCACGATGGTGACCGGAAAGTCCTGCGCCACGCGCGGAAACACGCGCTGGTAGCTGTCGAACAGCGCAAGCTGCAGCGGCTCGAACAGCATGCCGCCGAACGCGCCGGCCCAACCCAGGGCGACCGCAATCAGCAGGCCGGCCAGGCGTATGCGCAGGCGCGGGGAACGTGCGAGGGCGGCGCGCAGGCGCGCGCTTGTGCTCACGCCCAGGCCCCCGGCCGGCCGGCCGGCAAGCCCGGCAAGTGGCGGGAGTGGCTAATGTTGCCGCGCCTTCGCGGGCTTCGCCGGGGCGGGCCTAGACATCGATTTCCAGCCCATCCCAGGCCGCGCTGATTTTGAGCGCCGGGCGCTCATTGCGCGTGATTTCCTCGAAGCGGCGGGTTTCCGCCTCTATGGTGGCGAGACGTTCGTCGCCGAACACCGGCTCGTGGTGGAACAGCACGAGGTGTTCCACGCCCGCCAGCTGGGCGAGTTCCACGCCTATCACGTTGCTGGAATGTCCCCAGTCTTCCTTGACCGAAATGGCGTCGGCGAGCGAGTACATGGCGTCGAACACCACAACTTTGGCATCGCGGAAAAACTCCACGAAACTCAGCGTGGTGTCGAGATGTTCGAGCTTGTGCTCGGAATCGGTCGAATACACGGCGGCGCGGCCTGCGTGCTCGAAACGCCAGCCGTAGGAATCGCCCGCGTGCATCTGCAGCTTGCAGCGCACGCGGCAGCCCGCGATGTCGTAATCCCGGCCCGGCTCCAGCGTGTGGAAGCGTATGTCCGCGCGCAGCAGGTCGAAATCGACCGGAAACGAGGGCACCGCCTGCTGGCGGCGGAACGCATGTTCCAGATCGGCGTGGCCGCCGTAAATGTTGATGATGTTGCCCGGAATGTAGGCCGGCGTGAAAAACGGGAACCCCATGATGTGGTCCCAATGCAGATGGGACATGAACAGGTGATACACGCCGGGTTTGCCGGCGCGCGCCGCCATGGCGTGGCCGCCGAAAGGCCGCAGGCCGGAACCGGCGTCGCAAACGATAAATTCTTCGCCCGGGCAGACCACCTGCACGCAACTGGAATGGCCGCCATAAGTGCCGCCGACGGCGAACGGCAAGTCCGCCTGCAGCCAGGCCATGGCATGCGCCTCGTCGGCGAAGTTGCGGCCTTGCGCGGCAACCAGCGCGCGCGCCAGTTTGACGCGCACGTCCGCGGCGGTCAGCGCGACCGGCAGCGAGCCGCGCGTACCCCAGAAGCGCAGTTTCATCGTCACGCCTCAGCCCGCCGCGTGCGCGCGCACGGCGGCCGGCGACAGGGCTGCAAGCGCGGCCGGGGTGTTTTCATAAATCGGGAACAGCGCGGTGAATTTGGTGATGTCGAAAACTTCCCGCACCATTTTCTGCATCGAGGCAATTACCACGCGGCCGCCCGCGGGCCGCACTTTCTTGGAAAACTGCATCAGTACGCGCAGGCCGGCGCTGGAAATGTATTCAAGTCCGGCCATGTCCAGCACCAGCGCATCGCCGCCGCTGCGGCAGGATTCGGCGTACGGCATCAGGTCCGCAAGAAAGGTGTCGGACACCAGATGGTCTATGTGCCCGCTTACGGGCAGCACCAGTACGTCGGCGTAGCGGGTTGCGGGCAATGGCATGCGTGGTCTCGGTGGCAGGTGGCCTGCGTGGGGTTCATGCACGGATTCTAGGTTTGCGGCCCGGTTGCGGCAATGTGCTGCTGGCCGTAGGACGCAAATTTTTCCAGTACGACCGCCATTTCGTGGCCCGACAGCAGCACCGGCGGGCCGATCTGGCAGGCGCGCCAGTATTGTTCGCACAGCGCTTCCAGTTCTATCGCCATATCGAGCGCGTGGCGCAGGTCGCTGCCGAACACCAGCAGGCCGTGATTGGCGAGCAGGCAGGCATTGCGTCCGACCAGCGCAACCAGTGCCGCATCGGACAGGGCCTGGGTGCCGAAGGTGGCGTATTCGGCGCAGCGCACCGTGCTGCCGCCAAAGCGCGCGATCATGTAATGGAAGGGCGGAATGTCGCGCCGCAGGCAGGCCAGCGCCGTCGCGAAAGGCGCGTGGGCGTGCAGCACCGCGCCGGCTTCCGGGCGATTTACGTACACGTCGCGGTGAAAGCGCCATTCCGACGAGGGCTGGCGTGTGCCCTGGGCCCGGCCCGCCATATCGACCAGCACGATGTCGGGCGGCTTCATCTGATCGCAGGCCATGCCGGTCGGCGTGACCAGAAAGCCCTGCGGCACGCGCACGCTGAGGTTGCCGGCGCTGCCGCGATTGAGGTTGGCGCGGCACATGGCCTGCATGGTGTCGATAAGTTGTTCGCGCAGATACTGCTGGTTCATGGCTGGACCTGGTGGTGGTGGGGCACTCGCCCCGGCGCGCACCGGCGCCGGCGTAGCGGGTGACGGTGGCGCGGCGCGCTCATGACTGGGGCCGGGCGCCCGCCAGTTGTGCGGGCGGCAGCACGCCTTGTTCGGTAATGATGCCGGCGATCAGCGCGGCCGGCGTGACGTCGAAAGCCGGATTGGCGCAGGCGGTGTCCTGCGGCGCGATGCGGCAGGCGCCCTGCATGCCCTGCACCACGCGCACTTCTTCGGCGTCACGCTTTTCTATCGGAATGTCGGCGCCGCGCGGGCAGGCGAAATCGATGGTCGAACGCGGCGCGGCCACGTAAAACGGCACGCCGCAGGCCTGCGCGGCGAGTGCCTTGAGCAAGGTGCCGACCTTGTTCGCGACGTCGCCATTGGCGGCGATGCGGTCGGCGCCCACGATCACGACATCCACCTGGCCCTGCGCCATGATCTGGCCGCAGGCGTTGTCGGCAAGCAGCGTATGGGCGACGCCGGCGCGGCGCAATTCCCAGGCCGTGAGCAGGCCCTGGTTGCGCGGGCGCGTTTCGCTGACCCACACGTGCGGCCGCAGCCCCTGCAACTGGGCCATATACACCGGCGCCAGCGCGGTGCCCCAGGCTACCGTGGCCAGCCAGCCGGCATTGCAGTGGGTCATGATGTTGAGCGGACGGCCGTGCCGCTCGGCCATGGCGGTCAACAGTGCGAGACCGTGGCCGCCTATGGCATGGTTGCAGGCCGCGTCCGCCGCCCAGATGGACAGGGTTTCGTCCCACGCCGCCGTGCTGCGCTCTGCCGCCGCCAGCCCGGTCAGGCGCTTGCGCATGCGGGCCAGCGCCCAGTGCAGATTTACGGCCGTGGGGCGTGTGCGCGCGAGTACGTCCAGCGCGTGTGCGAGCGCCGCGTCGCCCGCGTCCGCCTGCATGGCCAGCGCAACCCCGGCGGCGGCCGTGGCCCCGATCAGCGGGGCGCCGCGCACGCGCATGCTGCGGATGGCCGCGGCGGCATCGTCCAGCGTGGCGAGGGTGGCGTAATGCTCGGCATGGGGCAGGGCGGTCTGGTCGAGCACGCGCACGGCGTCGCCTGCACGCGCCAGGGTGGCCGCGGCTTGCGGCAGTAGAGGCGTGGACATGTCTGACATTTTACCCGTGCCCCGCCGCGCCGCCGCGCCCCTCGCGCCATTTACGGCAGCACGATGTCGAACCTGGCCACGCCGCCCTCCACCGCCACGGTGATGCGCGCGCGCTCCGCGGCGGACAGGCGGGCGTACAGGAAATCGCCGGCGTTGGCCGCATTGCCGGCCAGGTACAGTTGCGTCACGAATTCCGGCCGTCCCGGCGCATGCACGATGAAATGCAGGTGCGGCGTACGCCCGCCATAGGCCACCGGCATGATGGTGCGGAAGCTGTACTCGCCCTGCGCGCCGGTACGCGTTTCGCCCCAGCCCTGGAAGCCGGGGTCGAGCGGGCCGGACGAGTCGTCGTCCTTGGGATGGTGGTAACGCCCGTGCGCGTTGGCCTGCCACAGTTCTACGCGCGCACCGGCCACGGCCTCGCCGGCGCGCGTCGCCACGCGCCCACGCACTTCCAGCGGCATGCCCTGGGCACTGCGGCCGGCCACCTGGGCCAGATCGCTGTCGCGTTCTACCGGCGCGGCGTAGGGATGGAAGGGGCCGCGCACCTGTGCCGGCGTCGGGTCCAGTGCCAGACTGGGCGCGGCGGGCGCAAGCAGCACCAACGCCATGCAAAGCGAGGAAAGAATTTTTTGGCCCATGTGGGCACCGACCATGGCGCGCCTGCGGCGTTCCCGCGCTGTCGGACCTAGGCAAGGCGCGTTCCGTACGGCCCCGTTACAATAAGCTGCAGGCAGGAGAGAAATATTCATGGAATTCGAATGGTGGCATTGGGCGGTATTCGGCCTGGTTCTGATTGTCGCGGAACTGGCCGTACCGCAATTCGTACTGATCTGGTTTGGCTTGGGCGCGCTGGTCGTGGCGCTGCTGCAATTATTGCTGCCCATGGGCGACGTGGCGCAAATCCTGGCCTGGATCGTGGCTTCGCTGGGCATGGTGCTGCTGTGGTTCCGCGTGTTCAAGACACGCCTCCACAGTACGCGCATCGGGCTTGCCGATGCGGCACTTGGTGAAAGCGGGGTGCTGGTCGGCGCCGTGGAACCCTTCAAACGCGGCTCGGTCCGTTTCCAGAAACCCTTGCTGGGTGCGGAAGTCTGGGAGTGCATCGCCGACGAGTCGATCCCGGCCGGCGAGCGCGTGCGGGTGGTGGCAGTCGAAGGCAGTTTTCTAAAGGTTGGAAGGGCGCACACATGAATTCCGGACTGGTCGTCGTCATCGCAGTGCTGGTGTTCGTGATCGTCACGATCGCCAAGGGCGTGCGCATCGTGCCGCAAGGGCAGGAATGGGTGGTCGAGGAACTGGGCAAGTTCAAGAAGGTGTTGCAGCCCGGGCTGCACGTGATCGTGCCGTATTACCAGGACGTGCGCTACAAGGTGGTTACCAAGGACCTCATCCTGGACGTGCAGGAACAGGAAGTCATTACGCGCGACAACGCGGTAATCCTGACCAACGCGATTTCTTTCATCAAGGTGACCGATCCGGTAAAAGCCGTGTATGGCGTGGTCGATTACGCCGAGGCCATACGCAACCTGATCATGACCACGCTGCGCTCCATCGTGGGTGAAATGGAACTGGACCAGGCGCTGTCGTCGCGCGACAAGATCAAGGCGCGCCTGCGCGAAAGCATCGCGGATGAAGCCGTGGATTGGGGGCTTACCGTGAAGTCGGTGGAAATTCAGGACATCAAGCCGTCGCCCTCGATGCAGAAAGCCATGGAAATGCAGGCCAGCGCCGAGCGCGAGCGCAAAGCCATGGTGACGCGCGCGGAAGGCGAAAAACAGTCCGCCATCCTGCAGGCCGACGCGCGCCTGGAATCGGCCAAGCGCGATGCGGCCGCGCAGGTTACCCTGGCCGAAGCCAGTGCCGAATCGATACGCCGGGTGACCGCCGCAATCGGCGAGCACACCGTGCCGGTCAGTTACATCCTGGGCGAAAAATACATCAACGCATTGCGCCAGCTGTCCGAATCCGGCAATGCCAAATTCGTCGTGCTGCCGGCCGACCTCACCGAGGCCGTGCGCGGCCTGTTTCCACGGAGCAAATGACATGCGGAAATTCATGGCGGGCTTGCTGATATGCGGCGCGTGCGGCGTCTGTGGCGCCGAAGATGCGCCGCAACAGTCGGGCATGGAGCGCCACCGCGCGTTCCACGCCGAGGCGGTCAAACTTAACGAAGCGCAATGCGCCGAGCAGAAGGGCGAATGGGCGCCGCCCGCCGAAGGCAAGCCGGCGGAATGCATGCTGCCGACCACCGATGCCGGAAAAATCTGCCGCAGCAACAGCCAATGCACCGTGGCCTGTGTATCCAAGGTCGATCCGCGCTATTCGAAAAACCGTTACGTGGTGGCCGAATGTTTGCGCACCAGCCGCTGGGACGGCTGTTTCTTCTATGTGGAGGGCGGCCAGGTCGTACAGGCCGAGTGCAACTGATCCAGGCGCCGCCGCGCGCGGCGCCCCGGCGAAAGGATATCCCATGGCCGTTACGCGTCTTACCGTGGTCACCCTGGGCGTGGCCGACCTGCCGCGCGCCGTCCGGTTTTACGCCGCCGTGTTCGGCCGCGCAGCGCGTGACGAAAACCCCGGCGTGGCGTTTTTCGACCTGCCCGGCACATGGATAGCGCTGTTCCCGCGCAGCGACCTGGCCGCCGACATCGGCCCCGACGTGCCGGCCCAGGCGCCGGCTTTCGGCGGTGTAACGCTGGCATTCAATACCGGCAGCCGCGCCGAGGTGGATGCCACGATGGCCCACGCGGCCGAATGCGGCGCGCGCATCGCCAA
>JAEUNN010000991.1 GCA_016791085.1 Rhodocyclaceae bacterium
GGCGCGGCTGGTGCTGCCGCGCGGATGGTTTTCGTCCGGCCGGCTGGTGCAGGTGTATGACGACAAACTGATGGTGCTGCGCCTGCACCACGCCGATTTCCACGGCGCCAATTACGATCGCGCAAGTTTCCATCGCGTGGACTGAGGGCTTGCCGCGCCCGCTCCGGCGGGCGGCCCCGGCTGCACCGGCACGCACTTCACCCGGTCTGATCCCTGGCGGCGCGCAATTGCGCCACGAAGCGCTGGCGCGCCGCATCCAGCGCGGTGCGCGCGTTGGTATCGACGAGGCGGTGGCAGTTGCGGTAGAACTCGTCGAACGCCGCCATGACCGCCGCTTCGTCGAGCCGCCGCCGCGGCGCCGGCGCCTGCACGGGCGGCAGGTCGCCCAGCGGCTTGAGTACGGCATAGCGCGGAATCATGCACTGGCCGCCCTGTTCGGACGTGGCCGTGAGCGGTCCGGCTTTCACGTAAATTTTGCCCTCGTATTCGAAGCGTGCGCCCATGGGCAATTGCTGAAACTTCATCCTGCATTCCTCAGTTGGACGCGCCCGAGGGCGCGGCGGGCACGTTGTCTGCCCAGGCGCGACGACGCGCAGGGCTGCTCCCTTGCCGCGAGGAGCAACAACGGCAGGCGGCGCGCCCGTCTGCCATCGGGTGCGTAGCGGAGCTCACCGGCGAGGTGAGCTTGTGAAGTTATTGAAAGTTTCACTCGTTCAGACGTTTATCGGAGTTTCGACGCGGTCAGCCGGGGAATGCAGGTTCATGCGTAACTCCCGGTAGCGATGCCCGCATGCTACCCCAGACGCGGCTTGCGGGCGCGATTCACGATGGTGCAGGGGTATCCCAGGCCGCGTCCTCGGCCAGCCGCGCGGCCAGAAAATCCACCAGCGTGCGCACCCGGTGCGGCACGTGGCGATGCCCGGGAAATAGCGCGTAGATGCCCAGCGTGCCGGGGCAAAAATCGGTCAGTATGGCCTGCAGCCGTCCGCCGCGCGTTTCCGCGGTGGCGATGAAAGTGGGCTGGTACACGATGCCCAGGCCATGCGCGGCGGCTTCGATGAGCGCATCGCCGTTATTGGCCTGGATGCGCCCCTGCACGTCGAACCAGCGCGTTTCCCCATCCACCACGAAGGGCCAGCTGGAGCGGAAAGCCGGCATGTAGCTCAGGCATTCGTGGCGTATCAGTTCCGACGGGTGGCGCGGCTCGCCGCGCAGGGCCAGATAGGCCGGCGCCGCCGCCACCATGGAGCGGCAGGTGCCGAGCTGGCGCGCCACCTGCGCGGGCGGCAGGCGCGCGGTGATGCGTATCGCCACATCCAGGCCTTCTTCGACCAGATTTACGCGCCTGTCGGTGAAATCCAGTTCCAGGCTTATGTCCGGATAGGCGGCCGCGAATTCGGCCAGCATCGGCATGAGCTTGATGCCGAAGGACAAGGGCAGCCCGGCGCGTATGAGGCCGCGCGGCTTGCCGCGCTCGGCGTCCAGCCCGGTTTCCGCGGCGTCCACCAGCGCCAGCACTTCGCGCGCCTGCTCCAGATAGTTCTGCCCGGCCGCCGTGAGGCTCAGGCTGCGCGTGCTGCGC
>JAEUNN010001025.1 GCA_016791085.1 Rhodocyclaceae bacterium
GAGCATGCGCTGCACCAGCATCTGATTGACTTCGTTGTCTTCGGCCACCAGGATGCGCAAGCTGCGGTGGCCCTCGCGCAGGCTGTGGCGCGTAACCAGAGGCCGTTCTTCGGCGCCGTGCGCGGACGCAGTTTCGGTTTCGATTTCGCTCGCCTGGGCGAACAGCAGCAATATTGCATCCAGCAGTTCCGACTGATGCACCGGCTTCGTCAGGTAGGCCGCCACGCCGATTTCGCGGCATAGCGCGGCATCGCCGCGGCGACCGGCCGAAGACAGCATGATGATGTCGCTGTCGGCCAGATCGCGGTTTTTGCGTATGCGCTCGGCCACCGTAAATCCATCCAGGTCGGGCATCATGGCGTCGAGCAGCACGAGCGGGAAGGGCTTGCCCTGCGCTTTGGCTTCGCGCAGCTGCACCAGCGCTTCGATACCGTCTTCCACGGCGACTGGGGACATGCGCCAGTTGCGCAACATGGTGGTGAGCACCTGACGATTGGTGGCATTGTCATCGACCACCATGACGCGCAGGCCTTCCAGATTCACGATGCGCTTGGGCAGCGCGTCGGGCTGCTGACGCGACACGCCGAAACGCGCCGTGAAATGGAAGGTGCTGCCGGCACCCACGGCGCTTTTCACACCTATCGTGCCCTGCATCAGCGCCACCAGTTTGGCGGCGATGGTGAGGCCCAGCCCGCTGCCGCCAAAACGCCGCGTCATCGAGGTGTCGGCCTGATTGAAAGCACCGAATATTTCCTCCTGCTTGTCGGCGGCTATGCCTATGCCGGTATCGCGCACGCTGAACAACAGTTCCATTTCTTCCGCGTCGCGCCGGGTTTGCGTGACGAACAGCGCGACCTCGCCCTGGGGCGTGAATTTGATGGCATTGCCGACCAGATTCACGATGATCTGGCGCAGCCGGTTGGGGTCGCCGACCACCATGTCCGGCACGTCCGGGTCCACGTCGTATATGAGTTCCAGCGATTTCTGATCCGCCCGCAGCGCAAGTGCCTTCATGGTTTCGGCGAGGCTTTCGCGCAGCCCGAACACGATTTGTTCCATGTCCAGGCGGCCGGCTTCGATCTTGGAAAAATCCAGGATGTCGTTCAATAGCGCGAGCAGCGACTCGGCCGACGAGCGCACCACATTCAGGTAACGGCTCTGTTCCGGCGTGAGGTCGGTATCCAGCGTAAGTTCCGTCATGCCTATGATGCCGTTCATGGGCGTGCGGATTTCGTGGCTCATGTTGGCGAGGAACTCGCTTTTCGCGCGGCTTGCCGATTCTGCGGCTTCTTTGGCGCTGCGCAGCGCCTCTTCGGCCGCCTTGGCCTCGGTCACGTCGGTGGCGAGCAGGTAAAAACCCGGCACTTCGCCACTTTCGGCGACATGCGGAACATAGGAAGAATGCACGATGCGGCGTCCCGCGCGGGTGTCCATTTCGCCGGTGAAACTGACCGGCGTGCCGGCCAGCGCGGCGTCCAGGTAGGGACGCATCTGTTGCCATTGCGCTTCGCCCAGCACTTCGCGCATGGAGCGTCCGTGCATGTCGCGTACCGAAAGCGCGAACCACTGTTCATAGGTGCGGTTGTTGAAACGGAAATGTCCCTTGGCATCGACATAGGCGATCAACACCGGAACGTTGTCGGTGATGAGCCGCAATTGTTCGCGGCTGCGCTGCAAGGCGAGCCCTGCCTCCTTGAAACGCGTGACGTCGCGCGAAGTGATGGCGAGCCCGTCGCCGATGCGCACGACCTGCTGACGTATCCATTTGACCGAGCCATCGGCGACCGGGAAGGCGAATTCTTCTTCCGTCGTGTCGCCGGTCAGTACCGTGCGCACGTATTTGTCGAACACGCCGGTTGCGCGCAAGGACGGGAAAATTTCGCACAGCGGCTGGCCTTCCAGTTCCGCCACCACGCGCCGGAACACGCGCCGCGCGCGCGCGTTGGCGAACACGCAGCGGAAATCCGTGATGCGGTGCTCCGTATCGCGCAGGCTCTCGAAAATCGCGATGGCGTCGGGGCTGCTGTCGGCCGCGGCGCGCAGGCGCTCCAGGGCCTGGGTCGTGGCCTTGCGCCGGCTGATGTCGCGCACGTGGGCGAACAGTATGGGCTGCGCCCCGGCGCGCGACATTTGCAGGCGGATTTCCACCGGCGCGGTGCTGCCGTCTTTGAGCCGGCGCTCCATTTCGAGGCGCAGTTCGTGGCGCTCGCCGTTATACAGCGGGGCCAGACGCAACAGGGCTTCTTCCGCGGAATACTGCAGGCCCAGTTCGGCCGGCGTCAAATCCTGCACCTGATCGGGCGTGCGGCGGATTTTGGCCAGCGCTGCCGCGTTGGCGTGCAGCACGCGCAAGGTATGTGCGTCCAGCATATAGATTTCGCCCGAGGAGCTTTCGACGATGTTGCCGAGCTGGGCCAGCATGTCGGCGCGCTCGGCGGCGAAAACCTGTTCGCCGAGCTTGCCCAGTTGCGCCAAGCGCCGCGCGCACTCGGCGTCGAAAGCATGCTCGCGCGCGCACATCAACACGGCGCGTGCCGTGCCGCCCGGCCCGCGCAAGGGCAGGGCCGCCAGGAAAGCCGGCTGCGCTGCGAAATTCGGGCAAAGCTCGGCAAACCGGGTGGTATCGAGCAGCATTTGTTCGCCACGCGCCAGCACCTCGGCGCAGGCCGGCACGAGCGCTGCCGCGTCGGTCGCGTTGGCGGTGCCGGCAGTGGACCGGCAGTGCCAGCGCTTGCCGTCGCTCGCCATGGCCCAGGCGGCCTGCGCCTCGCAGATGTCCAGCACGAGCGCCGTCAGGGCATCCCAGGCCGGCTGCGGATCGCGATGTTCCGGGGTGCTGCCGGAGACCGGGAAAAAGTCTGCTGGCATGGTAGTGCTGCCTGTCCCCTCAGTTAGGCTGGTCAATGTCACCCCCTTGCCGCAGCCGCTGATGTT
>JAEUNN010001066.1 GCA_016791085.1 Rhodocyclaceae bacterium
GGGCGCACGCCGGAAGCCGTGGATATGTATTTCAAGGCGCTCACACTGGCGCCCGAACGCGCCATATCGCGGCAGATGCTGGGTCAGGCCTATTCGCGGCTGGGCCAGCCGGATCGTGCGCGGCAAATTTACGAACAGTGGCTGGAAGAAGAACCCGAAAACCCTGTCGCGCGCTACCTGCTTGCCGCCTGTACCGGAGTAAACGTGCCTGCGCGTGCCGACGACGCCTATATCGAGCATTGTTTCGACGGCTTCGCGGAAAGTTTCGACAGCAAACTCGCTCACCTGGGCTATCGCGCGCCGGAACTGGTCGCAGCCATGCTGGCCCGTTGTGTCGGCGCGCCCGCGCACAATCTGCGCATTGCCGACGCCGGCTGCGGGACCGGCCTGTGCGCGCCGCTACTGGCTGCACATGCCGCGCACCTGTACGGGGTAGACCTTTCGGCCGGCATGCTGGAGCGGGCCGCCGCGCGCGGCGGCTACGACGAACTCGAAAAAGCGGAATTGACCGAATACCTCGAGGCGCGGCCTGCCGCCTTCGACGTGATCGTGTCTGCCGACACCCTGGTTTATTTCGGCGCGCTGGAGCGCGTGGCAGGGGCGGCCCACGCCGCGCTCGGGGCGAGCGGGTGGTTCATTTTTTCGGTCGAACGCGCAGAACCGGAACATGCTGCCGAGGGCTATAAAATCAATTATCAGGGGCGCTACATGCACACTGAGCCTTATGTGCGTGCGGTGCTGCAGACCGCCGGATTTGGCGCGACCGAAATCAGACAGGAAATTTTGCGCAATGAAGGGGGCTATCCCGTACATGGTCTGGTGGTGGCTGCCGCGAAGCAGGCATGAGCGTCGGTCTGAATTGCCGGCCCGCGCGGCCGCAACGCCGCGCATCGCGCCCGGCGCCGGAACTATTGCCGTGTTGGCGCCGCGCTTGTCCTGTAGCCTGAAGCAGGTGCTGCGGTGCCGCCAATGCCGGACCCGTGGTGCGGGCGCACAGGCGCGGGTTGTGCGCTCGTGGCCGATTTGCCGCCGTGCCGCCGCATAGAGGAAATGCGACATGCCTAGTTTCATAGAAATCATTACCCCCATCGGTCCCAATGTCGTGGTCGACACCGTGCGCTGGAGCGAAGCACTGTGCCGCGTACCGACCTATGAAATTACCGTCGTATCGAAAACCGGCAATGTCGATTTCAAGAAGCTCCTGGGGGGCAATCTGACCATCGGCTTTGAAATGGGCAACCGCAAGCGCCGCTATCTGAACGGTTACATCGTGGCTTATGGCGAACTGGGGGCGCAACGCAGCCGGCATTTCCCGGACAACCCGAACGCCATGGCGCACGTCTATAAGCTCACCATGGCGCCCCGGCTGTGGTTCATGTCGCGGCGATCGAATTTCCGTTTCTTCCCGGACAAAAAAGCGCGCGACGTGCTGGAAACCATGCTGTCCGAATATGGAATGCTGCACTCGCTCAAATGCACCGGCGGCACGACGGTGTGGGAATACTGCTGCCAATATCGCGAGACGGATTTGAATTTCGTCAATCGGCTCCTGGAACAGGAGGGGCTTTACTATTTCCACAAGCACGAAAACGGCAAACATACCCTGGTTATCGCAGACGCGCCGTCGCAGCATGCCCCGGCAGAATTTCTGGATCAGGTCGATTACGAAGAAGGCGCCGGTGGCGTGAATATCGGCGTGGATTTCGTGGCGAGTTGGGAAGTGCGCCATGGCGTGCAGCCGGGCAAATACACGATGGCCGATTTCGACCAACTCAAGCCTAAAACCCCCGTCGTCGCAACGCAGGCCAAACCTTTGGGTCACGATTTCGACTCGTTCGAAATGTACGACTTTCCGGGTGACACCTGCGCCAGCGGCGACACATCCAAATACGTACGCATGCGCCTGGAAGAACTCCAGGCCGATAGCGAGGTGTACTACGGCAGCGGGCCGCTGCGCGGCATGGAGGTGGGCTGTGCCTTCCACCTCGCGCGGCATCCGACCAAGTCCATGAACAAGCAATATCTCGTTACGGCGGCGGACTTTTATGCACGCAACAACGGCCCGGACGGCGACGGTGCGGACTTCCAGTGCAATTTCGTGGCGCTGGACGCGCGCGTGCAATATCGTGCGCCGCGCATGACGCCGCGGCCTTTCGTGCACGGACCGCAACCTGCCATCGTGGTATCCGACCCGGACAAATACCTGCGCGTGAAGGTGAAATTTCCCTGGGCGCGCCAGGGCGAGGACACCTGCTGGGTGCGTGTGGCGCAGGAATGGGCCGGCAATCGCTACGGCGCCATGTACATTCCGCACGTGGGCCATGAAGTCATGGTGGAGTTTTTCGAAGGCGATCCGGACCGGCCGGTCATTACCGGGCGCCTGTACAGCTCGCAGGCCATGCCGCCCTTCGCGCTGCCGGATAACAAGACGCAAACCGGCCTGCGCACCCTGCGCGGCAACGAGCTCAAGTTCGAGGACAAGGAAGGCTCGGAAAAAATCTACATATGGGCGGTCAAGGATTACGAATCCAAGGTGGAAGAAGAACGGCTCGAAAACGTGGGCAAGGATTACCACCTCAAGGTTGCCCAGAACGAGTTCCATACCGTCACGCAGAAATACCACCTCAAGGTGGACGGCGACATGAACACCACGGTCGCGCAGGCCATGTCGTTCAAGGCCGGCACCGACTGGGACGCCAAGGTGGGGACCAAATTTGCCACCGACGCGGGCTCGGAAATCCACCTGAAGGCCGGGGCGACCATGGTGCTCGAAGCGGGCGCCTCGCTCACGCTCAAGGTAGGCGGCAATTTCATCAACATCAATTCCGGCGGCGTGTTCATCAAAGGAACGATGGTCATGATCAATTCCGGCGGCGCTTCGGGTTCCGGCTCGGGTGCTGCGCCGGATCCGGCGGAAAAGGCCAAGGACGCCAAGGCGTCCGAGCGCGGCGAAAAGATCACACCGGCAAAACCGGAAACGCCGCCGGCCTATTCGCCCCAGGCGCAATCGCTGAAACTTGCGGAACAGACGGGCGCGCCGTTCTGCGAAGTGTGTCAGGGCAAATGAGCATGCCGTTTGCGTCGGGCCGGCGCACTTGCGCCGGCGGCAAAAAACATCGGGGAAGCGGCCCGCGGGCCGGTTTGCATGGAGAGGAGAGGACGTGCCGGATTTGACGCGCATTCTTTGGCGCGGCGACAACGCCGCGGTATTCGTGCTGCTGGACGGTGCCGCAACGCCCGGGCTGCTGGAGCGCCTCTATGCGCCGGACGGGCCGGAATTCGTGTGCCTGTACCGCGGCGAACTGGAGCCGGACATTGCCGAAGTTGCGCCCTATCTGGCCCGCCTGGAAAAGTCGGAAGCGTTCACCGACTGGCTGTTTTCTGGCTGGGGACAACATTGGTGCAGTTATCTGGTGGTAATGCCACAGTTCGATCTGCAGCAATTGCGCTACCATTTTCGCAAGCTCAACCGTGTGTATGGTCCGGACGCGAAACCGTTATTGTTCCGCTACTACGACCCGCGCGTGCTGCGCAGCTTTGCGCCCACCTGCAATGCCCTGCAGCTCGCCGAACTGTTCGGTCCCGTCCAGCGCTTCCTGGTCGAAGCCGCAGACCCGGCAATTTGCCTGGAACTGAGCGTCGCGAACGGAGAACTGGTGAGCCGCGAACTTGCCGTCGCCTAGACGGCACGGATCAGCTAGGTCAGTAAAGGATAGACATCATGGCCAATCAGGTATGCCACGGCGCCGTACTGCAATGCACCTTCGGCATGGCGCCCAGCACGCTGGTGGTACTGCCGGTGCATATGGTCATGACCAGCAATGTGCCGGCCGCAAACATCATGGACCACAAGCCCATGGTGAATATCATGCCGTTCGGCATGTGCCAGAGCCTCGCCAATCCCACGGTGGCTGCGGCCACCGCGGCCGCGTTCGGCGTGCTCACGCCCATGCCGTGCATTCCCAACACCCCGGCGCCCTGGGTACCCGGCGCCGTCACGAACCTGCTGGATAACCAGCCGGCGCTCAATGACACATCCAAACTCATGTGCGTGTGGGCCGGGGTCATTTCGGTCAATTTTGCCGGACAGGTGACGCACCAAATCCCGTAACCGGGTACCGCGCGCGCCCGCGGCGCGGTAACGCAGGACAATTTTCGAGATGGAACTTAGCCTCATCATCCTAGGGCCGGAACAAGCCGAGCCCAGAGAAGTCGTGTTACGCGAGCAGCAAGCCATAATAGGTCGCGATCCGGCCTGCACGGTGGTGCTGCCCGACCCCGAGAAGCACCTCTCGCGCAATCACATCGCGATCGATTATTCGGGCACTGCCTATGTGCTCACGGTAAGTTCGCGCGTGAATGCCGTGTATGTAAACGATACGGCCTATCGCATGGGCCAGAGCGTTGCGCTGGCTGACGGGGATCGCATCTGGATGCCGCCGTACGAAATCCGCGTCAAGCTGGCGCTGCCCAGCCAGGCCGCGGCGGCGCCTCCGGCGGCTTTCGGCAATACCGGCATGTTCGATTATTCGGCCGGTTCGGCCTTCGGCCTCGCGCCAACGTCACAGGCGCCGGCCGATCCGCTCAATGTGGCCGACTTCCTGGCGCCCGCGCCGGCCGCGCCCAAGGTGGACGAGCGCGACGCATTCGAATTGCGCAATCAGCCCGCCGCAGCCGGCCCGGGTGGATTGCTGGACGGTCTGGGCGTGGCGCCGGCAGCGGATTTCGACCTGCTGCATGCCGGCAACGGCTCGCGCGCGGCGGCCAGCCCCATCGCGGCGCCGCCTCCATCCGGCCTGGACGAGGTGTTCGATCCGGGCGCCAAATCCATCGACGACATACTCGGGGACGGTGCCGGCATGGGGGGAGGGCGGATGGGCTCACCAGTCGGTGCAAGCGGTCTGCGCGGTGTAAATCCCGTGGTTGACCTGGGCCACGATTGGGGCGGTGGCGGGGCGTCTGCGCTGGACCACGTGCACGACATCAACCTGCCCATGCAGGCGCCGCCGATATTCGGCGCCGAGGCGAATTACGCTGCGCCGGCGGGGGGGGCGCAAGCCACCAACGATACGTTTCCGGCTCGTTCCGCCAACGACGACATACTTGCCAACCTCGACGATCTGCTGGGCGATCTGATACAACCCGGACCCGCGGCCGGCCCGGCATCCAATCCGGCGGCTGCGGCACCGGCAGCTTTCGCTCCGCCTCCGGTCGCCGCACCGGCTGCGCCGCCTGTGCGGCCGGGCAGTGCGGCGCAGGGCCTGCAGGGCGAGCCGCCCACCTTGCCGCTGGGCGCGACCGCAAGCGCAGACAATCCCTTGATCGATCTGCCGCCACCCGAGCCCGGAATTTTTGACGACATTCTGGCCGCCGAATCCGGGCAGCCCCATCAATTGCCGCCGCCCGAACCGGGCCTGTTCGACGATTTGCTGGCGCCCGCTACGCCTGCGCCGGCCGCAACCGTGCCGCCGCGACCAGCCGTCCAGCCGGCGCCCATGGCGGCCGCGGACAAAACGATTGCCTCCGCGCCAGGCGCCGCGCGTGCTGCCGCCGGCGACGCACCGGCCGCAAGCGGCGCGGCGGATCGTACGACGGTTTCGGTGCCGCAGCCGCTTCCGGCTCCCGCGCCGCCTGCGGCCCGCGCGGTGGCCCCGGACCCTAGCCACCTGGCTACCCATCCGGGCTGGGAAGTGCCGCAAAAGGCGGCGGCGCCGGACGCATCGGCCGCGGCTGCGGTCGATAAACTGCTGGCCGAATTGCTGGCAGGGCTGGGCCTGCAGAACCTGAAACTTGCGCCGGACGAGCGCGAGCGTTTCCTGCGCAATGTGGGCGAGGTGGCGCGCGCGGCAATCGAAGGCATCATCAAGCTGTTGTCGTCGCGCAGCCTGCTCAAGCAGGAATTGCGCGTTGCCGAGCGCACCATGCTGGCGCGGCGGGACAACAATGCGCTCAAGGTCATGGAGGATACCGATGAGGCGGTGCGCTTCCTGTTCGATCTGCGCCAGTCCATGCCGGGCGCCTTCATGTCTCCGGTGCCTTCCATCCGCGATGCCTGCGACGACCTGTGCGCGCACGAAATCGCCCTGGTGGCGGGGGTGCGCGCGGCCGTGGCGGCGTCGCTCAAGCGCTTCAATCCCGAGCAATATCAGGAACTTGCGGCCAAGAGCCCGGGCAGCCTGCTCACCAACAAGCGGGCCAGGTGCTGGGACTTGTTCGTCGCCGACTACGCCAAGATGGACGCCGAAAGTGCAGACAACATAGATCGTCTGTTCGAGCGCGATTTTTTGGCGGCGTACATGGATCAGGTCAAGCGCCTGCGCAAATAGTGCGGGTGCAGCGGCATTCCGTCCAACGCGCCGACGGAGTGTCCGGCCAGGAACTGGCGCGCAACGCGGGTGGCCGGGGCAAATTCGCCACCGGCCCGGGAGAATGCATCATGGGCAGCAGCGTCGTCAAAAAAATCCGAACCGCCTGGGCTTTCGCAGTGATGGCCGGCCTTGCGGCCGTCCTGCCGGCGCAGGCACAGGCGCAAAATGCCGCAGCGTGTCCGGAGTGCGGCTATGTGCTGGGCGTGCGGGAAATCGAGACGCCATCGGAATCGAGCGGGGTGGTCGGCGCGGTAGCCGGCGGTGCGCTGGGCGGCCTGCTCGGGCATCAGGTCGGCAAGGGGCGCGGCAAGGATGTCGCCACCGTGGCGGGCGCGGTCGGCGGCGCCGTGGCCGGCCACCAGGTCGAAAAATCCATGACCAAAGGCAAGCGCTACGAAGTGTCGGCGCGTTTCGCCGACGGCCGTGAACTGACTTTCCCGTACGATAGTCCGCCGCCATTCAAAACCGGCGACAACGTGCGCCTCGTGAATGGGGCGCTGCAGGCGGATCCACGCTGAACTGGCGCGCGCCGTGACGGCCGGCGGCGACGGCGACAGGGGCGGCAGGGGGTGGGCGCTGGTATAATCAGCGGTTTTTTCGCCCCCTGGCCATGAGCGCGAAAATTATCGATGGCAACGCAATCGCCGCGCGCGTGCGTGCCGAACTCAAGCTGCGCGCGGAAAGCCTCGCCGCGCGCGGAACGC
>JAEUNN010001078.1 GCA_016791085.1 Rhodocyclaceae bacterium
AGCTTCGTCGTTGCTCCAGGTGCGCTTGTAGGGGCGCGGGCCGGTCAGGGCGTCGAATACGTCCGCAACCGCCGTGATGCGCGCTTCCAGTGCCACCTCGTCGCCCTGCAGGCCGAGCGGATAGCCGCTGCCGTCGAGGCGCTCGTGGTGGCCGGCGACGATATTGCGCAATACGCCCACGTGGCGCAGGGCATGCAGGCGGAAATCCTCGATGAGCAGCGCGATCAGCTCTATGCCCTTGGTCACGTGGGTTTCCATGATGCGCCGCTCGTCCGGGTCGAGCCGGCCGGGTTTGAGCAGTATGCTGTCCGGGATGCCTATCTTGCCTATGTCGTGCAGGGGCGCGAACAGGAATATGTGCTCGACGAATTCTTCGTCGCGCCCGTGCGCGGGAGCCAGGTGCTGGGCGATGAGCCGCGCGTAGCGCGCCATGCGATCCAGGTGGATGCCGGTTTCGACGTCGCGCAAATGCGCGAAGGTGCGCGCGAGATGTATGGTGCCGACCAAAGTTTGTACCGCGGACAGTTCGTGCGCCACGGTGGAGGCGATCAGGCTGCCGAACAGGTCGAGATAACCGCCTACCTCTCCGGCGAAGGCGTCGGGCTCCAGGGAATCGAAAAACAGAAAGCCGATCAGTTCGTCGTTGTCGAACATGGGCAGCGCGTAACTGGCGCGCACGCCGCCGGAAAGCATGGGATGCAGGGTGCGCTGCGTCGCTGCGTCGTGTGCCTGCAGGTCCGGCACATTGCGCGCGGTGCGGCGGCGCACGGCGTCCACCAGCCCCGGATGTTCGTCCAGGCGTATCGAATGCAGGCTGGGGATGTCGCCGCCGCTATGGGCGTAACCGGTGATTTCTCCGGTTTTCGCGTCGTACAGCGCGACGCCTATGCGCTCCACCTGCGCGTAGCGGGAACGCAGTCCTTCGTGCAGGACGCGCAGGTTTTGCGTGAAACTGCGGTTTTGTTGAACCACGTGTGCGAGGCGCAGCGGCGCCCACAATTCGTCGTGCCCATAGCCCAGGTTCATGATGCATGTCCACGTTGCCGGTGGCCGCTGCGGCGTCATTCTGCCTGGTGCTGCGGCGACCGCCTGGCTGATTCCGACTGCCGGTTTTTGTAATCCGCGCCACATGCCGCGCCGCCCGTTCTTGCGCGTGGTGCCGGCGAGGGCGCATGAGATCGATAGACCCCAGGCCACACGGTGGTCACGGCGGGTGCAGAGAGCGGCCAGCGGCGGACCGTGCGCGCGGGCATGATGTTCCGGCAGTGTACCGCGCCGTACAGCTTTTGGCATTCCGATTACCCGCCGCTTTGCGCGGCAATTCGCAGTCGGCGCCATGCTGCGCTGCGGCACCCGTGTGTTGGCGCCCGGCTTCGGGTGCGCGGTGCCAACCGGGCGTTTCGCGGCGGGCGGCCCACGCGATGAACTTCTGCAAGGTCTGCTCAGGCCGGTCGTGGCAGAGCTTGGTCGAAATTTTGCTGCGCCTGCACCGCAACGGTCGACTAAAGTCGAGCGCGCCGCGGCCGTTAGTTCAGGCCATCCGGTGTCCACTGAGATATCAGCATGGCTTTGTCACGAATCGAAAGGCCGGAGCCCGATGTGTTGGGCCGGCACGGCATAGTGCTGCCCAGCCAGCCGGCCGTTCTGGAAGAACTGTTGCACATGCCCGATCCGGACGACGTCGATGTCAAGGACGTGGCTGATCTGATAGGGCGCGACCCCGGCCTGGTGGCCGGCCTGTTCCGCATCGCCCGTTCGCCCGTCTATAGCCGCGGGCGCCAGCCGGAAACCGTCCTGCAGGTGTTGCAGGTGGTGGGGCTGGGACGTTCGGTCAATTTGCTCAAAACCATCGCGCTGCGTCAATCCGTCCAGGGCGACCCGGTCATGCTGGAACGCTTCTGGGCGCGTTCGCACGAAATCGCCATGCGCGCCGCCCTCATCGCGGGGGAGCGCGTGCGGGTTTGCAATGTATTCCCGGATCAAGCCTATCTGGCCGCGATGTTTCACGATTGCGGCGTGCCGGTGCTGTGCACGCGCTTTCCCAACTACTGGCGCACGCTCAATCTCGACGACGAAAGCGCCTGGGTGGACCTGCGCCGCGAAAACCAGCGCTTCAACCTCGACCATTGTGCGGTCGGATTCCTGATTGCCCGCCATTGGGGGCTGCCGGGATTCATCAGCGAAGCGGTCGGCATGCATCATGAACTGCCGGAAGAACATTCCCGCGTCCGTCCCGTGGTGGGCATACTGCAGATGGCGACCATGATGTATTTGCGCCGCCGCGGTACTCCATGCCGCGAATGGGATCGCTATCGCGATGCCTGGCTGGCGGAATTCGGCCTGCACCCCGACGACCTGGCCGAATACATGGACGAAATCGAAGACCGCATGCAGTTGGCCACCCACTGAAGCGGCGCGCGGCGCACAAACAAATCTTTCCGGCGAATTTCCGCAGCGTCCTCAAGGCGACGCGGCGCCCGGCCGTACTGCGCGCTCCCACCGCCCAAACCGGGCATCCGGCCCGTTTGCTCGCAGCGCGCTGCCGGCAACCGAAGGGCGTAGCGGTGGTGAATTGCACGCGCTCGCCCGCGCGATTGCGCGCAGATTTGATCTGATACGTGCAAGCCCGGCCGTTAGGGGGGAAAATGTGTGTATAAGCGCGCGCCGGCAGGGAGGCACCGCCAGGTTGCCACCGGCGCGCGGGCACACAAAAGGGACTCCATGAACGACATGTACGACGACTCGCTGGAAGACAACCAGCAATCCATGCACAGCGCGCTGACCGCCGTGATACGGCGCCGGCCGATCGCGGTGGCCCTGGGCACTCCGCTCGAGGCGGCGCTGCACACGATGGACGAAAATCGCGTCGGCGCCATCCTGGTGATCGATCCGGACACCGAACGCCCGCGCGGCATTTTCACGCTGCAGGACCTGTTGCGCCGCGTGGTGCTGAAAAACGTGGACACGAAACTGCCGATAGACGAGGTGATGACACGCAACCTCATCACGATGCGCCCGCAAAGCACGGCCTATCAGGCCGCGGTAACCATGTCGCGGCGCAACGTGCGCCACATCGTGGTGACCGACCATGGCGGCCGGCTGCTCGGCATCGTGTCGCAGAACGACCTTTATGCGCTGCAGCGCGCCGGGGTCAAGGAAATCAGCATAGACATCCGCCAGGCGCAGGATTTGGGCCAGCTCAAGGCGGCGGCGGCGGCGATACGCCGGCTCGCCATCGCCATGTTGCGCCAGGGCACCGGCGCGGAACACCTGACGCACTTCATTTCCACGCTGAACGATTTGCTGACGCTGCGCATCCTCGAACTGACCGAAACCGAGTTCGAACTGCCGCAGGTGAAATGGTGCTGGATCGCCATGGGATCGGAAGGCCGCTTCGAACAGACCTTCAGTACCGACCAGGATAACGGCATCATTTTTGCGGCCGACGCGGGCGCCGAACAAGCCCTGCGCGACCAGTTCCTGCCTTTCGCGCAGGAGGTCAATCGGCGGCTGGATGCCTGCGGCTTTCCGCTGTGCAAGGGCAACATCATGGCCGGCAACCCGCAGTGGTGCCTGTCGCTGCGCGAATGGAAGGACCGCTTTTCGACCTGGATCAATCACGCCGAACCCGAAGCGCTGTTGAATGCGTCGATCTTTTTCGATTTCCGGCCGCTGCACGGCGACGAGGAACTGGCCGATTCCCTGTCGTCCTGGCTGCTCAACCTGACCACCCAGGCGGCGCTGTTCGTGCGCATGATGGTGACCAACGCGCTGCAGTGCGAGCCGCCGCTGGGTTTCATCCGCGATTTCGTGTTCGACGAATCGAAAGAATTTCCGCACACCATCGATCTGAAAATGCACGGCGTGCGGCCTTTCGTGGACGCGGCGCGGGTGCTGGCGCTGGCTTATGGAGTGGGCCAGACCAACACCGCGCAGCGCCTGCGCGCGGCCGGCGAAAAATTCCGCATGAAGCGCGAAGAAATCCAGTCCTTGCTGGAGGCTTTCTATTTCATCCAGCAGAGCCGCATGCGCCACCAGATCGAGGTGGAAGTGGCCGGCAAAGGTTCGCCCAACCGTGTGAATCCGGACGAACTTAACGAGGTGGATCGCCACATGCTCAAGGAATCGTTCAAACAGGCGCGCAAACTGCAGCAGCGCCTGCAGATGGCCTACCGGCTGTAACGGGGCGGCCTCGGCAAGCCCGCCCGGCCGGGCCGCGGGCCGCGCTCAGGCCGGCCCGGTCAGCGGCACGTCGGGTGCCGATCGGCAGCCCGTGCCGCCCTGCATGCCCTGAGTCCCGCCCGGATTGCGCGCGCCGTGCGTGCCGCGCCCGGGTTGCCGCGCCCGCTATACTTGTGCTCGCGCGCACACGCCCCGCAAAAATTCCACAGGCTGGCGCGCAGCCGGCGTTGGCGCCGGATTGCCTCAGGAGGGGGATGCATGCCGCCGAGCCCAAGGCAGCGCGAGTACTGGCGCGCCAATTTGCTGTTGACGGGAAGTTTGCTCGCGGTCTGGGCACTGGTGACTTTCGTGCCGGTGTATTTCGCGCGCGAACTGAACACGCTCACGTTTTTCGGCTGGCCGCTGGCCTTCTATATGGGCGCCCAGGGCTCGCTCATCGTCTATGTGGTGGTGATCGGCGTATACGCGCTGGCGATGAATCGCATCGAGCGCAAATTCGGGCTCGGGGAGCCGGACTGACATGGCGCTCTCCATGGACGTTTTCCGGCGCCGCCTGAAATTCGTTTACGGCTGGTATACGCTGGGTTTCGCGCTGTTCGTGCTGGGCCTTGCACTTGCCGAGCGCCTCGGGCTGCCGAACAAGTGGATAGGCTACGTGTTCATGATCGCGACCATCGCGCTCTACGCCAGCATAGGCGTCATGAGCCGCACCGCGGACGTGGCGGAATATTACGTGGCCGGCCGCCGTGTGCCGGGCTTTTTCAACGGCATGGCAACTGCGGCGGACTGGATGTCTGCGGCGTCCTTCATCGGTTTGGCCGGCAGCCTGTATCTGGGCGGCTACCAGGGACTGGCTTTCGTGCTCGGCTGGACCGGTGGCTATGTGCTGGTGGCCCTGTTGCTCGCACCCTACCTGCGGCGCTTCGGGCAGTTCACGATTCCCGATTATCTGGGTGCCCGCTACGGCGGCAACCTGGCGCGCTGCATGGGCAGCATAGGTGCGGTGCTGGCGTCGTTCATATACGTGGTGGCGCAAATTTACGGCGTCGGGCTCATCACCAG
This sequence comes from Rhodocyclaceae bacterium, assembly GCA_016791085.1. Classification (GTDB taxonomy): domain Bacteria; phylum Pseudomonadota; class Gammaproteobacteria; order Burkholderiales; family Rhodocyclaceae; genus JAEUNM01. Next base: position 5,245 of record JAEUNN010001078.1, read on the forward strand.
CCGCTTTGTCGGGCTGGAATTTGAAATCGGCGTGTTCGTGGGCCTGGCCGGCGTGCTCGTGTGTTCTTTCCTGGGCGGCATGCGCGCGGTTACCTGGACGCAGGTGGCGCAGTACATCATCCTGCTGGTGGCCTACCTGGTGCCGGTCGTAATCCTGTCCTACAAGGTCGCCGGAGTGCCGATACCTCAGGCCATGTACGGCAGCGTGCTGGAAAAGCTGGGCGCCAAGGAACAGGCGCTGTTCGACAGCCCCAAGGAAATCGAAGTGCGCGAGCATTTCGCGCGCCGCGCCGAAGAACTGGGGCGCAAGATCGACGCTTTGCCGCAGTCGCTCATAGACGAGCGCAAACGCCTCATCCTGCGCCTCGAAGAAATCAAGCAGCGCGCTCAGTCCTCGGCCACGGCGGTGTCGGGCGCCGCGCGCGCGCTGCGCGAACTGCCGGCAACGCCGGAGGCGGCGCGGGAAGTATGGAGCGCCACCAAGGCCGAACTCGAGGCCAAATCCAGGCGGCCGCTGCCGCACGCGGCTGCCTATCCGGGCAGCGACACCGAAGACAGCGCCACCATGCGCATCAATTTCATCACGCTGGTTATCGTGCTCATGATAGGCACGGCCTCGCTGCCGCACATCCTGATGCGCTACTACACCACGCCCAGCGTGCAGGAGGCGCGCGAA
>JAEUNN010001131.1 GCA_016791085.1 Rhodocyclaceae bacterium
GCGCGTCTGGCCAGTGGCGAGGAGGTCACCTACCACAACGGCGGCGGCGGCGACATTGGCGGCCTGGCCGACGGCACCAAGTACTACGTGATCCACGACAGCGAGGGCAAGATCAAGCTCGCCGAATCGGCCGAGAAGGCCGCCAAGGGCGAGGCCATCGATCTGACCAGCGCCGGATCAGGCGCCGCACACAAACTGTCCAACGCGAGCACCATGTTCGCCAGCGCCGCGGCCGGCGCAGGCTCGGCGGACGTCGGCTTCGCGGGTTCGTTCGCCATGAATGCGAGCGATGTCACGACGCGGGCGTTCGTCGCATCGACCGCCAACATCACGGTGTCCGGCGACCTCAACCTCGATGCCAGGTCGTCAAGCCATGTGGTGACCCAGTCGGTCCCGGTCGTGAAGGACACGGGCGGCAACAAGACTTTCGGTCTGGGCGCCAACGTGGCCTTGTCGCTGGTCGACACGCACACGACTGCCAGTCTGGACAGCGGCGCCGCGCTCGTCGGCGTCGATGCGCTGAAAATGACGGCGGAGGGCGAACACTCGGTGAGCACCGAGGCCAAGGCCGGTACCAAGGCCGGCGTGGCACTGACGCCGGTGGTGGCCTTGACCTTCACCAACCACACCACCGAGGTGATACTCGACAGCGGTGCGGCGCTGTCCTTGTCCGCAGGCCTGGATGCCAGCGCCACCCAGAAAACCGACGTCAAGACCAAGGCCGCGGGCAATGCCGAAGGCAGTGGCAGCTTCGCGCTGGGCCTGGCGTTCGCGCTCACCAGCACCAATGACGCGGTCAGCGCGATTGCCTTGCGCAACGTCACGACCAGCGGCAATGCGAGCCTGAAGGCGCGCGGCGCGGCCAAGTCGTCCACCGAAAGCGAGGCCGATGCCGGCGGTGCCAGCCAGGACACCAACAAGAACGCCAGTAACGGCAACGCGGACACTTCCGTCGACCAGCAGGCACAGAACCAGGCCGACCTCGGCAACGCCCAGGCGGCCAACAAGGGCCAGCAAGGCGGCAACGGCCAGGGTAACCCGAAAGCCAAGAACAGCGACGGCCCGATCGCCGTCGCGGCCGCCTTCGCCATCGGCCTGGCCGACACCGATGTGTTGGCCTCGGTCGGCAACAACAGCACGCTCACCTCGACCGATGGCACGGTGACGGTGAGCGCACTGGCCAACGACGATGCCGACGCGACGGCCAGCGGCGAGGCCACCAAGGCGGGC
>JAEUNN010001140.1 GCA_016791085.1 Rhodocyclaceae bacterium
TAGAGCACATCGGCCTCGACCGGCTTGCCGATGTGATCGTTCATGCCCGCGGCGATGCAGGCGGCGCGGTCCTCCGCGAAGGCATTGGCGGTCATGGCAAGTATGGGCGTGCTGCGATATTGCGGCATGGCACGTATTGCCCGGCACGCACTCAGACCATCCATTTCCGGCATCTGCATGTCCATCAGGACGAGCGCGTAGCGGCCGGCGCGCGCGCGATCCACTGCGATTCGCCCGTTGGCCGCCACATCCACGGCAAGATTCACGGCCTCGAGCAAACCCACCGCCACCTCCTGATTGATGACGTTGTCTTCCGCCAGCAGGATGCGCGTTCCGGCATGGCATTCCCGCAGGCGCTGCTCCGCGCTGCAGGCCGACAGTGCCACGGGGCCCACGTCCACGCGCCCGTGCAAGGCATGCCGGATCGCCGTGAGCAATCCATCCGGCAGCACCGGCTTGAGCAACAGGCCGCGGCAACCCGCCGCAAGTGCCGGGGCGCGTGCAGCGTCGCCGTCCGCGGACAGTGCGAGCACGCAACTGCCGGCCTCGGCCGCAAAGTCGGCGGCACCCGGCAAATGCCAATCCAGCAATACCAGATCGCAGGCGCTGGCCTGCGCCAGGCCGGCGCGGCCCGCGGCCACCGAATCGGCCAGCAGAACCGTCATGCCTTGGCGCTGCAGCACGGTGGCCAGGGCTTTGCGGCAGGCCGGCAAATCGTCGACGATGAGCACCTTAAGCCCGGACAAGCCAGAGCTCGCGGCGGCCGGGGCCGACGGCTCCTGCTCATGACCCAGGCGCACCGTCATCCAGAACGTGCTGCCACGGCCGGGTGCGCTATCCACGCCAATCTCACCCCCCATCATTTCGGCAAACCGGCGGTTGATGGCCAGGCCGAGTCCCGTGCCGCCAAATTTTCGCGTGGTCGAACTGTCGGCCTGTTCGAACGCCTGGAATAGCCGCGCCTGCTGTTCCGGGCTGAGCCCCATGCCGGTGTCGGCGCATTCCAGCCGCACCATCAGACCGCCCGGAATTTGCCGGTCCAGCCTCGCGCGCAGGCACACGCTGCCGCGTTCGGTAAATTTGACCGCGTTGCTCACGAAATTGAGCAGGGCCTGACGCAGGCGGGTGGGATCGCCGCGCAGCATCGCGGGCAATTCCGGGTCCAGTTCCGCCACCAGTTCCAGGCCTTTTTCCTGCGCCGTATCGGCAACCATGCTGAGCACGTCGGCGAACAGGGGCTCGAGTTCCAGCTGCAGCATTTCGAGCTCCAACCGGCCCGCTTCGATTTTGGAAAGATCGAGTATGTCGTTGATGATGGCCATCAAATGCCGGCCGGCGTCGGTAATTTTGTCCATCCGGCTGCGCTGGCGCGGCGAGTCCAGGTGCTGCTTGACGACGCGGGTGAGGCCGATGATGGCGTTGAGCGGGTTGCGGATTTCGTGGCTCATGTTGGCCAGGAATACGGTTTTGGCACGACTGGCCGCCTCCGCGTGGTCGCGCGCAAGGACAAGTTCGCGCGTGCGGTCTTCCACCGTGGCTTCCAGTTCGTCGCGATGCCGGCGCAGCTGTTCTGCCAGGCGTTTTTCCTCTGTCACATCACTTACCAGCCACACCAGCAGGTCGCGCTCGCCGCTCTGGATCGCACCGCTGCTGATGCGCGCGTCGAAACGGCCGCCATCGCGGCGGCACGGCTGCGCTTCGAACACCTTGCCGCCATCCTGCCCCGGCAGCGCCCCGGTTTCGCGCCAGAGGCGAAAATCCGGCACCAGCTGGTCGGCGCCAAGTTGCAGCAATTCATCGCGTCCATAGCCAAACAGGCGATAGGCGGCCGGGTTGCCCTCGATCACCGCCCCGCTTTCCCGGTCCAGCAGCAAAATCGCGTCTGCCGCCTGATTGACGATCGCCCCATACAGTTTGTCGCGCGCCACCACGCGCGCGACCAGTGCATTCACGTCGTCCACGAGCACGCCAATTTCGTCGCCGACATATTTGTGCGGCAGCATCACGCGCGCCTCATCGGCAATTTCCAGGGTGTGCAACTGGTCCGATACGGCTTTGATCGGCCGTACGACCTGGCTCAGCAACACGAGCAGCGCAGTTACCAGAAGCGCTACCAGCATGAGCCCCAGCAGCGCCGCCACCGACCAGAAATAGTCCAGCGCCTGGTCACGCAGCACCGAGCCGTCTGGATACAACAGCAGTTCGCCGACCAGTACGCGCTCGTCGAAAGGCGAATGCAAGCGCCGTATCAGGGGCGGCTGCAGCCCGGTCGTCTGCAAATCCCGATCGGCTTCATCGGCCAGCGCGAGCTTGCCGCTACGCAAGGTGACGCGTGCTACGGCATCGTTGCCGACCAGGCCGCGCGCAACCTCTTTGGCCAAGGCCTCGTCGTTAACGAATGCAGCAATGCTCGCGGTGCGCTCCACCGCGTCCACAAGTTGCGACAACTGGGCCTGCAGGCGCGCCTGTTCGGCGCGATACAGCCACACCCCGCCTAGTGCCACAGTAATGAGGCCTACCGCGGCGGTCGCAAACACCAGCAGCACCGCAGTGCGCAGCGCCAGATTGTTGCGCAGGCGCTGCAGACGGGTAGGCAGGTCAGAAATCAAGTTCGAGCACCACCCGCACACGGCCGTCGACCTTGCTGCGCGCGACATAGGTAATCGCCCCTGGCGTTGCCGCCACCTTGGCCAGGGCATTGGCTTCGCCCTCCTGCTCGGGTGGCTGGGTGCGCCC
>JAEUNN010001184.1 GCA_016791085.1 Rhodocyclaceae bacterium
GCATCGGCATAGGTGAGGCCGCGGGCCTTGAAATGCAGTTTGAGCGCGTCGAACAGGGTGGGAAAAGCCATGGCGCAAAGAGTATCAAATTACGCTACTCAATACGCCGGCTTGTGCTACTTGGTATTGTTTTATTGCCTACCCGGGCCGGGCGCTGCAAAGTGGGCAGGCCATCCACTCAAGGAGATCGTCATGTCCGGCACCACCGCCCTGCGTACTTTGCTATGCCTGCTCGCCGCCTCTACGCTGGCCGGCTGTTATGTGATCCCCATAGACCCGCGCAATCCGCCCCCGCCGGGCTACCCGGCCGGCGGCACAGGCGGTCCGACCGTCGTGCTGCCCGCCGTGCAGCCGGCACAACTGGCAGCCCGGCTCTACCCGGTCAATGACGTCGCGGCCAGAATGGGCGTACTGACCGCCACGGTATTCGACGACCAGAATGGCCACGGCCGCTTCAGCCTCAGCACCGGAGCCGAAACCATGGTCGGCGAGGCGAGCCGCATCCCGTCCGACCAGGCCGGATTCGGCAATGTGTATCGCCAGGTATATGGCGAAACCCGCCTGCCCGGCGCCGGCCGGCGCGGCATCGCCAATGCCGCCGGCAGCGCCAGCTACGTCAATTGCGAATACGTATTGACCGCCGCGGGGCGCGGCGTGGGCGCCTGCCTGTTTTCCAACGGCGCCAAGTACCAGTTGCATTTCGGCGGCTAAGCCGGTTTCGTCAGGCGCAGGGCAGCGGCCATGCCGGGCGGCCGCGCAGAGCACGTCAGCCTGCGAACGCGGGAACGTGCAAGGCCGCGCAGCTTTGCGCCTGCCGCGGACGCAGGCGCCGTATCAGCGCAGGGGCTTGCCGCATAGGGGCCGGTATTTTTCGTCCGAGCCGGCCAGTTCGGACCATTCGGTCTGGGTCAGTTCGCGGTTGGCGATACGGCAGGCGATTTTTTCCCATTCCGTCACGTCGGCGTTCCACAGCACCAGGCCGCTGCCCCAGCCGGATATGGCCAGCCGGCGCCCGTCCGGGCTGAATGCCGCGCTCAGCAGGGCGTGCGGTACGCGCAGCACCGGCTCGCGATAGCGGTGGTGCGTAGCCAGGTCCCATAACGCCAAGGTGCCGTCGTCGCCGGCACTCGCCATGAGTTGCCCGCCACGTTCCAGCGCCAGGCCATACACCGCGCCCTGTTTGGCGTTGTAAGGCTCGGCCGCGCGCGTGAGCGTGGCCATCCGGAACATGACCGTGCCCTGCTGGCGGCTCGCCGCCGCGAGCAAGTTCGCGTCGGCGCTGAAACGCAATTTGTAGATCGGCCCTTTGCCGGCATCCAGTGCGGTGGCGGCCGGCTGCAGGCTGGCGGCATCCCACAGCCTGAGCTTGCCGTCCGCGCCCCCCGCCGCCAGCCATCTGCCGTCGCGGCTGTAGGCCACGCTATAGGTTGCGGCGGCCGGCTGCGGGCCGGGCGCCAGTTCCAGCTTGCCCGCGCCGACCTCGACCAGTTGCAGGCCGGCGCCGAAACTGGCCACGGCTATGCGCCGGCCGTCGGCACTGAATGCCAGATCGCGCGCATCGTGCGGCAGGCGCAAGTGGCCGCCCGGCACGGCGCGGCCCGTGGCGCGGTCCCACAACTGCAGCACGCGGTCGCGCCCCAGCGTGGCAAGCAGCGCGCCGTCGGGACTGAAATCCAGGCCGATCAAGGCGTCGTCGTGGGCACCGCCCAAGCCCTGCGGCGCCGCGGCGGGAAGCTGGTTCCACAGCAGCAGCTGCGACGCCGGCGTATAACCGGCGGCCGCAAGCTGGCTGCCGTCCGGCGCGAAGGCCGCATCGGTCACCACGGCCGGTGCGCCATTCAGGCGCTCCGCCAGCGCACCGGGGTTATAGGCGTCCCAGATCAACACGCCGCCCTGGTCGTCGACCGACACCAGACGGCGCGCGTCGGGCTGCCAGGCGAGCCCGGTCACCTTGCTCTGGTGCCCGCGCAGCGGCATGCGCGCGGGGCGGCCGGTGGCGGTATCGAACAGATGCAGCAGGCGGTCCGAGCCGGCCGCCGCGAGCAGCCGCCCGTCCGGGCTGTAAGCCAGATTGGTGACGCCGCCGTGCGCCGCATCGGCGATGCTTGCGCGCAGTTGCAGGGTATCGAGGTCGAACAGTTCGATCTTTTCGCCCGGGGCACTTACGGCCAGGCTATGCCCATCCGGGCTCAACGCTATCGCCCAGACGATTTCGGCATACGAAGCCAGCGTGCGCGGACCCGCCGCATCGGCGCGCAAATCCCAAAGTTTGACCGTGCCGTCGTAACTGGCGCTGGCGAGCATGCCGGCGTCGGCGTTGAATGCCAGCGCGGTCACGGCGTCGCGGTGGCCGGCCAGGGCTTCGCCCACCCGGGTGCGCGTCGCCACGTCCCACAGGATGATGGTGTTGTCCTCGCCGGCCGACGCGAGCAGCTTGCCGTCGCGCGAAAACACCGCCTGCAGCACCGGCCCGCGGTGGTCCGCCAGCGTGGCAAGTTCCTTGCCGGCCTGGGCGTCCCACAAAATTACCGTGCCGTCGGCACCGGCCGAGGCGAAAGTTTTGCCGTCCGGACTGAAAGCCAGGCTGGCCACCGGCAGGCCGTGGCCGACCAATGGGTCGCGCAGCGGCGTGTGCGTGCCGGCGTCCCACAGACGCACGTGGGTATCCGCGCCGGCCACCGCGATCACCTTGCCGTCCGGACTGTAAGCCACCGCCGCGGCGGCGCCCTGCATGCCCCACAGATAGGCGTCGGGCGCGAGCTGCAGCGCGTGCATGAGCGTATCGCGCGCCTCGAAGGTGGGTTTGACGCGGTAAGCCGCGAGCGCCACCAGCAGCGCGGTATCGAGCCGGCGCTCGAACAGTTCGTTTTCCGCCTGTGCCGCGAGCTGGCGCGACAGGGCGATATCTCCGGCCACTTCGGCGCGGCGCCAGAGCACGAAAAACAGGCTCACGACCAGCAGCGTGCCGACCAGGCCCAACCCGGCCACGCGGCGCAGCCGGCGCGCGCGGCGGCGCTCGTCGTCCAGTTGGCGCGCGTGCTCCTTGCCGCGCCGCTCGGCTTCCGCAGCTTCCTGGGCCGCGACGTGGCTGGCCTGCAGAAAATCCAGCGCCGGCTGCAAGTCGGTCGCATATTGCGCGGCCCAGGCCGGCGTGGGCTGCTGCTGGCGCTGCCAGTCGCGCGCGAGCCGCAAATCCGGATCGCGCCACAGGCTGGCGCGGCCTTCGGCGTGCAGGCGCGCG
>JAEUNN010001209.1 GCA_016791085.1 Rhodocyclaceae bacterium
CCAGTGCGAGTATCAGGGCAGCGCCTGGCGCGCGCGCGCGTAAAGATCTGGAATTCATGTAACCCTCCCGGCAGGAATGCCGTGACTCACTCTCGATGGCAAGCGGGTAAGAGTAATCCTTTTTGACACGGCAGGGATGCCGGAGATGCGGTCGGGTCCGTGCCGAATGTGGCGCGCAGCCGAGAATTTGTGATTTGCATCACACACCTGGGCGGGCCCCGCGGCGGCACTATGGATTCCCGAGCTAAAGCGGCCCAGGTTGCCGATACCGGGTTTTGGCGGCCGCGGGCAGGGCTGTCGGCGCGTCGTGCCGGCTTGGCGCTGTGGGTGACCAGCCCGGGCGCCCCGCCACCGCGGCGCGCCGCCGTTCCCCCCGTGCCGCGCTCATGTCACGGAATTTCGGCGTAGCGCATGCGTCCCTGTATGCGTGCTGCATGGGCCTGCAGACGCGGGCCGAACTGCTTTTCGTACTTGCGCGGGTTGGGCAGCATGACCGCCAGATGGGCTGCCTGTTCCGCGCCGAGTTGCGCCGCCGATACGCCGTAATAACGGCGCGCCGCGGCTTCGGCGCCGAATATGCCGTTGCCCCACTCGACCACGTTCAGATAGATTTCAAGGATGCGCTGTTTGTCCAGTACCCATTCCATCATGAAGGTGATGAGCACTTCCTGGCCCTTGCGCAGCCAGGATTTGGTGGGCGACAGAAACAGGTTTTTGGCGAGTTGCTGGCTGATGGTCGAGCCGCCTGCGACCACCTTGCCGCGCTTCTGGTTCTTTTCCAGCGCGCGCTGTATGCCCTCCCAGTCGAAACCTTCGTGGTCTACGAAGCCGTCGTCTTCCGCCGCCACCACGGCGCGCTTCAGATTATCGGAAATGCGCGCATACGGCACCCATTGGTACTGCAGGCTGGCACGCGGGTTCTTGTCGCGCAGTTCGGCCAGGCGTATGGACATGAAGCTGGTGCTGCCGGGCGCATGGCTGCGCCACCACAGCAGATGGGAAAGGATCCACAACTGGTACAGCAGGAACAGCAACAGCAGGCCGGCCGCGGCCCAGCGGGTCCAGCGCCAGATGCGCGTCATCATCCTGCATGCCTCGGTTGCACGCATGCGAGGGGGCGGCTGGCGCGTTGTCCGGCCAGGCGCGACGGCGCGCATGGCCGCTCCCTGCAAGAACGAGCAACGACGACAGGCGGCGCGCCGGTCGTGCCATCGGGTGCGTAGCGGCGCTCAGCCGTAAGGTCCGCCCGCGCAAGCAAAGGAAGGTCACGCATTTCAGGGCTTGTTTGCGCAACCAAGGGGGCGACCGGGGAATGCAGGATCATGGGACGCAGCCGGAAAAATCGCCGCGGCGCACGGGCAGTCGCACGGAGGTAAGCGGCGCCGGCGCGTCAGACCGCGGCGCGCAGCGCGGCCAGTACCGGCGCAGTATCCGGATGGATGCCGCGCCATACGTCGAACGCCGCCGCGGCCTGTTCCACCAGCATGCCCAGGCCGTCGCTGCAGCGCGCGCCGGCGGCCCGCGCCTGCGCCAGAAACGGGGTGTCGCCGCGGCCATACACCATGTCGTAGGCGAGCGCGCCGGGCGCGAACACGCTGTCCGGCAGTGCCAGTGCCGCACCGGAAAGTCCGCTGGCCGTGCTGTTGATGACCAGGTCGAACTGCCCTGCCGCGGCCAGGCCACCCAGTTCCAGCGCGGCGAACGGCACCGTGCCGGCCACGTCGCCGAAATGCTCGACCAGCGCCGCGGCACGCAGGGCGGTGCGGTTGGCGACGCACAGTGCGGCCGGCCGATGTTCCAGCAGCGGCAGGACGATGCCGCGCGCGGCACCGCCGGCGCCCAGCAGCAGGATGCGGCGCCCGGCCAGTTCCGCGCGCAGATTGTGAGTCAGGTCGCGCAGCAGGCCGACGCCGTCTGTGTTGTCGCCATATACGCCGTCCGGCGTGAATTTGAGGGTGTTCACGGCGCCGGCGCGGCGTGCGCGTTCGCTCAGCACGTCGGAAAGCTGGCATGCCTGTTCTTTGAACGGTACCGTCACGTTGCCGCCGCACCCGCCACCGGCACGGAATTCCGCCAGTGTGGCGGCAAAGCCGTCCAGCGGCGCGAGCATGGTCACGTAGCTCATGTCCTGGCCCGTGGCGCGGGCGAATGCCGCGTGTATGGCGGGCGATTTGCTGTGGGCGATGGGGTTGCCGAATACGCAGTATCGGTCGGTCATGGTGTGGTCATTCCGCGGCGAATTTGTCGCTGCGGGTAAAGGTGATGGTGCGGGTGATGGACAGGATGTCTATGCCCTTGGCACGGATGGCCGGGGTGAAACGGCCATAGGGACCGGCATTTCTGACGATCTTGACGGCCGCGTCGTCCAGCACGCGCTCGCCCGAGGGCTGGTTTATGTCGATGTTGACCACCTCGCCGTCGGCATTGATTTCGACCGTTATGCGCACGCTGCCATAAAGGCGGCCACGCGCCGCTTCGGGGTAGAAGCGGCTGCCGTAACGCTCCACCTTTTGCCGCCATTCTTCCACGTACTGGGTGAAGGCATATTCTTCGGCGCGCGAGCCTATCATTTTCTTGCGCGGGCGCCGGTTGTACTCTTCGATATTGCGCGCCACCTGGGCTTCCAGGCGCGCCATGGCCATGGCGCGTTCGGCCAGATCGGCGCCGGTCGCCACCGGCACCGGGTCGGGCTGTTCGTTCTGCGTGGTTTCGGCGCGCACTGGCGGCGCGCTGCTTTGCGCCTTGCGCAGCAGTTCGCGCTGGCGCGCCTCGAGTTCCTGCACGCGGCGTTCGGCCTGTATCAGGTCCTCGCCGTGATGCGGCTGGCGCGCGGCGGGCGCCGGCGTTTTGGCCACGCGATTTTGTTCGACGTTGCCGCCGGCATCCAGATTGGCTTGTGCCAGCGCCTGGGCGTCCTTGGGCTTGTGGCGGTGCTTGGCATTGACCAGCACCACCTCCAGCTGGCGGTCTTCGCGCTTCAGGAGGTTGCTGTTCGGCATTTTGAACTGCACGGCGAGCAGCGTCGCGTGCAGGAATACCGACACCGTGAGCGCAAACGCCAGCCACGACGAACCCGCCACGACCGGTATCGTGATGGCGGGACGGGCGCGCAGCAGTTGGCGGGCGTGGGCCATGGACAAGGTGAGGCTCAGTAGTTGGGAGGCAGCCCTTCTTCGTCCAGTTCGGCAGGCTCGTCGCTGGCCAGTTCGCCGGTATGGCGGCAATGTGCGTCGATGTCGAACAGGTCGATGTCGCGCACTTCAACCATGAGGCGCGAGCGTGGCGCACCGCTCGGCGCCGAGGGGCAGCGCAGCACCAGCGGTATGGCTTCCAGGCGCACCAGCGGCTCGCGCAGGCGCTGCGCGCTCAGGCTGCAGCGCCCTTCCTGCAGCAGCCAGCGCAGGCACCAGTAGCGCTCCATCTGGCGCTGGAAGTCGGCATAGGCGCCATAGGTAAGTTCGAAATCGCGTATCGCCGACAGCAGGGCTTCGCTGTTCGCGCCATGGGGTGCCGGCTCGCCACGCAGCAGGCTCAACAACTGCCACTGGTTGAACAGGTCGACATAGCGTCGCAAGGGCGAACTGGACCATGCGTAACAATCCACGCCCAGCCCGTCGTGCGCCGCGGCAACACCGCTCATGCGCACCTTGCCGGCGGTTTGCACGCGATAGATGCCGGCCACGCCGGCGTCGCGCAGCCAGGCACCCCAGGTGCTGTTGGCGACGATCATAAGTTCCGCGACCAGTTTGTCGAGCGGGCTGCCGCGGCTGCGCACCTGTATGTTTATGCGTCCGGGTCCATGCGGTCCGGCCTGGTTCCAATCGACGTAATAGTTGTAGTCGAACAGCCCGGCCTGGGCGGCGGCCTTGCCGCGACCGGCTTCGAGCACTTCGGCGAGGCGCCACAGTACGGTCAGTTCTTCGCGAAAGCGAAATTCCGGCACCGTGCCGGCGGCCAGGGTGGCGGCGTTGAATAGCGGCTCGATGTCGTGATGGCGCAGGTTGGCGGCCACGCGCACACGCTCGCAGCGGGTTTCGGAGCCCAGCACGCGCAAGTCGGAAGCTACCTCGAGATACAGTGACAGCGCCGGCTTTTCGGCACCTTCGGCGAGCGTGTATTGCTCGACGAAAGATTGCGGCAGCATGGTGATTTTGCGGCCCGGAAAATACACCGTGGACAGGCGCTCCCGCGCCGCCGCGGCGAGC
>JAEUNN010001232.1 GCA_016791085.1 Rhodocyclaceae bacterium
TTCGGCCAGCAATATGCCGTCGGTCATGAGCTTCACGTGGGCGTCGGCGCGCGTCTGGTCGGTGAAGCGCACCTTGTAGCCGACCGCCCCGCCCAGTTCCACGCCCAGTTCCTGGGCAATGCGCGCGGCGGTATTGCGCGCCGCGATGCGGCGCGGCTGGGTATGGCCGATCAGGCCGCGCACACCCAAACCCTGCTGCAGGCAAATTTTCGGCAGTTGCGTGGTTTTGCCCGATCCGGTTTCGCCACACACGATAATCACCTGATGCGCCGCCAGCGCTGCCGCAATGTCCTCGCGCCGCGCGCTGACCGGCAATTCGGGCGGGAAATCCACCTGCGGCATGAGCGCGCGCCGCTCGGCCACGGCGCGGCGCGATTCCGCCACGGCGCGCGCCAGTTTTTCCGGCCAGCGCGCAGGCGCACGCTCCTGGGCGGGCAGGCGCGACCACAGGCGCGCGAAACGCAAGGCGTCGGCGACGCGGCAATCCGCGAACAAATCCTGCCATCGTGCTGCCGCGCCTTCCAATTTCACCTCCGCCAAAGCCCGTCCAATCCGCCCCCCGGGGGCGCACAAGCCTGCGCCACTACGCTGCGCACTGTTGCAGCCATGACGCGGGCGCCGCCCCGCACGCCGCCGCCAGGCCTGCCGCAGCGCAACGCGCCGCGCCGCTTGCCGCGCGCAGCGGGTGCAATTTTACCGGCCCGCGCCCTGCGCAAGGCCGGCGGCGTCCGCCCGCAGGCCGGATTGCCGCGGCCGCGCATTTTGCACGCTGCGGCGCACACAGTGCTTGCTGCACTGCAAAATTTCCCTTATAATTCGCGTGGTTTCTGGATGATGCGCAAGCGTTCAAACGCCCTGCCCCGCGCAGCGTAGGCACGCAACGTCCATGCAGACTGTCCGGCCACAGCAGTGTGGCGAGCCGCAGCGTCCTTGTCACGGCGCGGCATCCGGCAGCTGCCAGATTTGCGCGCGCGCCTTCACCGGCGCGCCGAGGTTCCTGCGGGAACCGCCTCGCCGCACCGTAACATGCGGAACACCGCTGTTACGCCGCGGCGACCGCGCCGCCGCCACGCCCGCGGCGGCGGCGCGGTCAGCTGTTTTTTCGGGCTCCCGTCAGTTTTGTCCCCTTCCAGCCTGCTTCACGTCCGTCAGGCGCCATTTTCGGCTGTGCGTCCTATCCCCCACCGCACAGCGCGCACCTACATGCGCCCGCCGTCCGCTCCATGCCTTGGGTCCGGGTGTAAGCTTTCCGGCGCCGGTCCGGTCTTATCGATGGCAAGCCGCCACGGGCCTGCGTTTTGCCAACCCACAACAGGAGCTGTCCATGAAAGCACAAACTGCCGTCAAAGCTGCCCTCGCCACCCTGGTCGCCGCCGGACTTGCGACCGGTGCATCGACCGCCCTGGCCGCCAAAGGCGATAACGAAAAATGCGCCGGCGTCGTGAAGGCCGGCAAGAACGACTGCGGCACCAGCACCCACGCCTGTGCCGCCCAG
>JAEUNN010000036.1 GCA_016791085.1 Rhodocyclaceae bacterium
ATCAGTCTCGCCAACCTCGCGCGGTTGCGCGAGCAACAGAAGAACGCGCAATTCACGCTGTACAACTGGGACGCGCTGAGCAATCACGACTACCGGCCGCAGGCGCCGTTTTTCGACCGCGTGCTCACGTTCGACCGGCGCGACGCGGAACAACATGGCTACGACTATCTGCCGCTGTTCTGCCAGCGTTCCATGCAGGGCTTGCGGCGCGATCGCGCGCAGCCGGGCACGCTGTTCATGGTCGGCAATATCGTCAAGCCGCAACGCTACGCGGCGGTCGAAGCGTTCCGCACCTATTGCGGCGCACATGGACTGACCTTCCATCAGCACCTGAAAATCAGTCCCGTGGTATGGGCACAATTGCGGCGTGCCGGCGTGCATCCGACGGGAATAAGCTTGCGCTCGATTGCCGGCGATGCGTTCCGCGACATGATAGAAACCGCGCTGGGCGTGTTCGATTTCGCCAATCACGCGCAGTCCGGCCAAACCATGCGCATGATGGAAAACCTCTGCACCGGCAAGAAAATCGTGACCAACAACGCCTGGGTGAAACGCGAGCCGTTCTACAGCCCGGACCGCATACACGTGTTCGAGGGCATGGAGTTCGGCGGCGTGGCGGATTTTCTGCGTACCCCGCTGGCCGATCCGCAGGCGGAATTCGCGCAATACCATATCCAGAATTTCACGCGGCGCCTGCTCGGCCTGGAAGCACTGGAGGCGCCCGGGTGTGCCGCATGACGCCGCCCGCGACATCCAGGCGCTGCCTGCTGATCGCACCGCTAAGTTTCTACAGCTTTCACCGCACCCTGGCGGCCGGGCTGGAACGGCGCGGCTATGCGGTCGATCTGTTGAACGAGGAATATCCCGCCAACAGTTTCGGCAAGGTGCTGGGCAAACTTGCGCTACCCGTACTGCGGCGGCTCACCCTGCGCGGACTGCAAGCGCGCCTGGGCGCGCAGGCGCCTTACGATCTGGTGCTCATCATCAAGGGACGCGGCCTGGGGCCGGCCGCGCTGGCCTACCTGCGCACCCGGGCGCGGCGCATCGTCGGCTACAATTTCGACAGTTTCGGCTTCAATCCGTCGCCGCTGGACTGGCACCACCTGACCGACCGTTATGCAAGTTTCGACATACACGACGCGGCCGAGCGCGGACTGCCGCTGGTGCACCTGTTCAGTGCGGTTGCCAGGCCCGTGACGGACGATCGTTGTTTCGACCTGTCCATCATTCAGCGCGTGCATTCCGACCGCCTCGCATATACCGACCGGGTACTGCGTGCGCTGCCCGCGGGCCAGCGGCCTTTCGTGTTTCTTTATGAAAGCAGTCCGCTCACTTTCCTGCTGGGACTGTTACGTCACCCGCGCCTGTACGCACGCCTGTGGCCGCACATTTCGTTCAAGCCCCTGCCCTACGCGCAAGCCATGGACGCGCTGGCCCGCTCGCGCGTAAGCTTCGACTATGCGCACCCGAAACAGAGCGGCATCACGGTGCGCTGCTTCGAGGCGCAGAGCCTGGGCGTCGCGGTGCTCACGAGCAATCTGGCGGCGGTGGATAGCGGCCTGTTCGAACCGGGGTCCATCGCGCACCTGCCGAAAGACGCACCGGCAGAAGCGCTGGGCAAGCTGCTGGCCGAACTGGCCGGGCGCGCGCCACGTCCGCGCCGCCGCAGCCTGGACGATTTTCTTGACGACCTTCTGGACGAGCGCGAGGCACAAACGGCTCGACTTTCCAACAACGCAGGAGACTAATCATGACGCGCATTCTCGTTACCGGTGGCGCCGGCTTCATAGGTTCGAATCTGGTCGCTGCCCTGCACGCCCGGGGATACACAATCACCGTGCTCGACTCGCTGTCGGAACAGATACATGGCGCCGACCCGGAAAGCTCGCCGCTCTACCTTGCCGTGCGCGACAAGGTGCGTTTCGTGCGCGGTTCGGTATGCGACCGCGACACGCTGGAAGCTGCGCTGGCCGGGCAGGAGGTGGTGGTCCATCTGGCCGCCGAAACCGGAACCGGCCAGTCCATGTACATGGTCGATCACTACACGCGCGTGAATATCCAGGCCACGGCGACCTTGCTGGACGTCCTGGGCACGCGCAAGGACCACGGCCTGCGGCGCCTGGTCGTCGCCTCGTCGCGCTCGATTTACGGTGAAGGAAAATACCTCGATGCCGGCGGCCGCCCGGTCTATCCGCCCCACCGCAATGCCGCCGACATGGAGCGCGGCCGCTTCGATCTGAACGATGCGCAGAGCGGGGCAGCGCTCACGCTCACGGCGACCGACGAAAACGCGCTCATCCACCCGTCTTCGGTGTATGGGATCACCAAACAGGTACAGGAACAACTGGTCATGACGGTATGCCCGCTGGTGGGTGTCGAGCCGGTCGCGCTGCGCTACCAGAACGTGTACGGGCCGGGCCAGTCGCTCAGCAATCCCTATACGGGCATCCTGTCCATATTTTCCAACCTCATCATGCAGCGCAAAGCCATCAACGTGTTCGAGGACGGACTGGAAAGCCGCGACTTCGTTTTCATCGACGACGTGGTCGATGCGACCGTGCGCGCCATCGAGCACGACCGGGCGCCGGGCCAGGTGTTCAATGTCGGATCGGGCGTGCAGACCACGGTGCTGGAGGTGGTAAGTCACCTGCAGGACGCCTTCGGCAGCGACACGCCGTATTCGGTCAGCGGCAATTTCCGGCTCGGCGACATACGCCACAACTATGCCGATCTCGGCAAAATTTCCGCCCTGCTCGGCTTCGCGCCCAGCGTGACCTTCGCCCAGGGCATACGGCGCTTTGCCGCCTGGGCCGCCACGCAAGGCCCCAAAGGCAGCGACTACGAGCGCTCGCTGGCGGAAATGAAGGAGCGCGGACTAATGGGCGGCGCCCCCGGCCAAACCCCAAGCGCATGAGCATACTGATCGTCGGTGGCGGCAAGATGGGCATGTCCCATCTTGCGCTGGTTAGTCAGTATGTCGGCAAGTCCGGCGTCGCGCTTTGCGACAGCAAATGGTCTACGCGGCTGTTGTTCCGCTTCCTGGGCTTTCGAACTTTCGCGTCGGTCGATGCGGCCGAACGGGAACTTGGCCGTCCGCAGGGCGTGCTGATCGCAACGCCCACACCGTCGCACGCCACGCTGGCGAGTTGGGCCATCGCGCGCAAAATTCCGTTTTTCGTCGAGAAGCCCTTGACGCTCGATGCTGCGCGCAGCGCGGAACTGGTTGCCCAGGCCCAGGCTGCCGACGTGCCGGCGCAAGTAGGTTTCGTACTGCGCTACGTGGCAAGTTTTCAGCGCCTGCGCCGGCTCGCCGCCGCGGGCAGCCTGGGCCGGCTCTTGGACTATTCCGCTTCGATGCGCGGCAATGTGGTGACCAAAGCTCCGCCGCCCGACAGCTGGCAGGGCGATTTCGCGCGCGGCGGCGGCTGTCTGAATGAATACGGCCCGCACGTGATCGACCTCTGCCAATTCATTTTCGGCCCCGTCGCCATCGTCGATAAAGCCAGCATGGGGCAGGTGCACAGCACGCGCGCGGACGACCGCGTCAGTGTCGAATGGGGGCACGCGGACGGCACCCGCGGCCGCCTGGAAATCGACTGGTGCGACCCCACCAAGCGCAAATCCATCATCGAATTCCGCGCCCGCTTCGAACATGCGGAAGTGCGCGCGGACAATTCCGCGCTGGAAATCGCGTGGGCCGCGCAGGCACCCGCAGACGCCGCACAGCGCGCGCTGGTGGACCAGCCCGTGCGCCCGCCCAACGTAGGTTTTTATCTGCGCGGAGAAGAATTCACGCTGGAAATCGAAGATTTCCTGGGCACCTGCCTGCAACGCAGCCTGCATATCGACGCGGCCGCTTGCGCCGGCACCACCCCACTGCTTGCGGACGGCTGCGAGGTCGACCGCTTGATAGACGAAATTGCCCGCAAAGCAGGATTGAAATGAGCTACGGCAGAGCCATTTTCGGCGACAACCAGTTCCTCGGCGTGAACCACTCCAACCAGGCGCGCGCGGCGGAGCTGTTCGAACGCTTCAAACACCCGGACGCCATTCTAGAAGTGCTCGCCGCGGCCCATGACGCCGGCGTGCGCGATTTCATGTTCACGACGCACGACCGGTATGTCCCGGTATTCGACGAAATCCGGCGCTCGCGGCTATTTCCCGGCATGCACTACACGCCCTGCCTGCCCTATGCTCACAAATACTGGAACCAGTTGTCCAGCAAGGGGCCATCCGCGCTGATCGCCTCGACCATCATGCAGATCAACCCCCTGCGCATCGTGCCGGCCGCACTCGGATTGCTGCTCGGGCGCACGCGCGGGGTCACGGCGCTATTGACCGAAATCGAAACCCTCATGTGCCGGGGCCTGCCGGTGCGCGGCGTGTTTCTGCAAAACCTGGCGTTCGATTTCCTGATGGCCATGGATTTGCACCGCATCATCGAAGATTTCGCCGATACCGTCAGCCGCCGTTTGGGCGCGCTGCCCGGGTTCATCACGATGAACCACCCCAAAGCGGTTGCGATGCTGTGCGATCGCGTCGGCCTGGAGCGGCCGTGGGTGTGCGCAAATTTCAATCAGGCCGGATTTCGCATGAATCCGTCCCAGGCCGCGTGCGAACAGTCGTTTGCCAGCGGGCGCAGCCACAACATAGCCATGTCGGTGTTCTCTTCGGGTCAGTCCGATCCCGGCCTGGCACTGGACTATGTCGTTTCCCGCCTGGACGCCGGTTCGCTGGATGCAATCCTGTTCGGCTCATCCAGCCGCTCCAACATCAACGCCAATCTGGCGCAGATAAACCGGCGCACCGGGCTACCCTGAGCCGGACGCCCGCCCGCCCGGGCCGGCAACTCGGCCCATGCGCGGGAATTGCGCCCGCCTTTGCCGCCTGCTCGCGCAATGGGCCAAGGGCAAGGCGCGCTAGGCTTAGTCCATGCATCTCATCAAGGCGCTGGGCGCCCAGATCAGCGGCTGGTTCGTGGCCATACTGGCCCTGCGGCTCGTGGAAACGGTGGAACCGAGTCCATGGGGCCTGCTCCTCATGCAGGGCGGCTTTGCCGCCGCGACGGCCTGGTGGATGCGCGCGCCGCCCTGGTGGATACCGATACACCTGGCGTTTTCGCCGCTCATCGTGCTGGCGCTGCGCGCGCAGATCGCACCGGGCTGGTACCTGGGCATATTCCTGCTGCTGGCGGCGGTG
>JAEUNN010000042.1 GCA_016791085.1 Rhodocyclaceae bacterium
CCAGGGATAAGCGCGCGCGTGGATTCGCCCTAACTTAACGGCATTGCGTAGGTCCCCGATATTCCGGTCGAGCGGGTAGCGGTCCGGCGCGCCGGGCAATTTGGCGGCTATGCTCCCGGCTCCCTGGTGTTGCGCGTGACATCGCAGGCCGTATCAGCATGCCGAAAGTGCTGTGTAAGGAATGCGTGCGATAGTCGTCGCGCCTGCAAGGGCCGCTGCCGTGGGCCCTTTGCTACGGGTCGCCGAACTCGACGGACACCAGGCGCGCCAAGTGCGCCACGTCGAACGGCTCTCCTTTGCAGACTTTGGCGAAGCGCTGCGCCAGCAGCGGCTCACCAGGTCCGCCGTCCAGGCCTGCGGGCTGGCGCGGACCCCATACGTGTGGCCGCCGTCCTGCTCGCCGTGTTGCGCCGGACCGGCTTGCGGCGCCATTTTTGGCTGGCCGCAGGTAGGGTGTCGAACGGGCTATCCCCGCCGGGGACTGCGGCAAGGCCATGATTTGTATCAAGTAGCGAAACAGACAGGGGCGGGCGCGTCCTAACCGCATATTCCAAATTGGCGCGATAATTCAGGGCGCTCACGCAAAGTGAGCTTTTTTGACACACGAGGAGGCTACATGAGCAGTAAACCAACCATCATCTATACGCTCACCGACGAAGCGCCCTTGCTGGCGACCTATTCATTTCTGCCCATCATCCGGACTTTCGCCAAGCCGGCCGGTGTGCAGGTCGACGTATCCGACATTTCCGTCGCGGCGCGCATTCTGGGTAACTTTGCCGATTATCTGAAGCCGGAACAGCGCGTACCGGACACGCTGGCCGAACTGGGCAAAAAAACCCTGGAGCCGGACGCCAACATTATCAAGCTGCCCAACATCAGCGCCTCCGTTCCTCAGCTGGTGGCGGCCATCAAAGAATTGCAAAGCAAGGGCTATGCGCTGCCGGACTACCCCAGCGACGCGAAAACCGATGAAGAAAAGGCCATCAAGGCGCGCTACGCCAAATGTATCGGTTCGGCCGTGAACCCGGTGCTGCGCGAAGGCAATTCCGACCGCCGCGCGCCTGTGCCGGTCAAGGAATATGCGCGCAAGAACCCGCATTCCATGGGCGAATGGGCGCAAGCTTCGCGCACCCACGTATCGCACATGCACTCCGGCGACTTCTACCACGGCGAAAAGTCCATGACCTTGGACCGCGCGCGCGACGTGAAGATGGAACTGATCACCAAGAGCGGCCAAACCCTGGTGCTCAAACCCAAGGTTGCGCTCAAGGAAGGCGAAATCATAGATTCGATGTTCATGAGCAAAAAAGCGCTGTGCGCTTTCTATGAACGCGAAATCGAGGATGCGCGCAAATCCGGCGTCATGTTCTCGCTGCACGTGAAAGCCACGATGATGAAGGTGTCCCACCCCATCGTGTTCGGCCACTGCGTGAAAATTTTCTACAAGGACGCGTTCGAGAAACACGCGGAAACCCTGGCGCGCCTGGGCGTAAACGTGAACAACGGCATGTCCGACCTGTATAACAAGATCGCCGTGCTGCCGGAAAAAGAGCGCGACCAGATCATCCGCGACATTCACGCCTGCCACGAACACCGGCCCGAACTGGCGATGGTCGATTCCGCCAAGGGCATCACCAATTTCCATTCGCCCAGCGACGTGATCGTGGATGCTTCCATGCCGGCCATGATTCGCGCCGGCGGGAAAATGTACGGTGCCGACGGCCGCCTCAAGGAAGTCAAGGCGGTCATGCCGGAGAGCACCTTCGCGCGCATCTATCAGGAAATGATCAACTTCTGCAAGTGGCACGGCGCCTTCGATCCGCGCACCATGGGCACGGTGCCCAACGTGGGCCTGATGGCGCAGCAGGCGGAAGAATATGGCTCGCACGACAAAACCTTCGAAATTACCGAGGATGGCGTGGCCAACATTACCGATCTGGCAACCGGCGAAGTGCTGCTGTCGCAAAACGTCGAAGAAGGCGACATCTGGCGCATGTGCCAGGTCAAGGATGCCGCCATACGCGACTGGGTGAAGCTCGCGGTCACGCGCTGCCGCAATTCCGGCACGCCGGCCGTGTTCTGGCTGGACCCCTACCGCCCGCACGAAAACGAACTGATCAAGAAGGTAAAAACCTACCTGAAAGATCACGACACCACCGATCTGGACATCCAGATCATGTCCCAGGTGCGCGCCATGCGTTATTCCCTGGAGCGCGTGATCCGCGGCATGGACACCATATCCGTGACCGGCAACATTTTGCGCGACTACCTGACCGACCTGTTCCCCATCATGGAACTGGGCACCAGCGCCAAAATGCTGTCCATCGTTCCGCTCATGGCGGGCGGCGGCATGTACGAAACCGGTGCCGGTGGCTCCGCGCCCAAGCACGTCCAGCAACTGGTCGAAGAAAACCACCTGCGCTGGGATTCGCTCGGTGAATTCCTCGCGCTGGCGGCCAGTCTGGAAGATTTGGGCATCAAGACCGACAGCGCCAAAACCAAGCTGCTGGCCAAAACCCTGGATACCGCCACCGGCAAGCTGCTGGACAACCGCAAGTCGCCGTCGCCGAAAACCGGCGAACTGGATAACCGCGGCAGCCAGTTCTACCTGGCCATGTACTGGGCCCAGGCGCTGGCGGCACAGACCGAAGACGCCGAACTGGCGGCGCATTTCGGCCCCATGGCCCAGGCACTGGCGGAAAACGAGCGCACCATCGTGGCCGAACTGGCCGCCGTGCAAGGCCAGAAGGCCGACATCGGCGGTTACTACATGGGCGACGTGGCCAAGCTCAATGCCGTCATGCGTCCCAGCGCCACCTTGAACGGCATACTGGCCGCCGCAGGCGCCTGATGCCGCAGCGGGCCTGACCCGCAAGCCGTAAATACAGCCGGGGCGTTTCCACGCCCCGGTTTTTTTTCGCCGGCAAGCCGGCTGGCGGACGCAGCGCCTGCGGGCGAAGGTCGCGGCCTGCGCCATCGCGCCGTCGCGCCTGTCCAGACAAGGCGCGAGCCGCGCCCTCGCATGCGTCCACCTGGGGAATAGAGGTTCAAGCCATGGGGGCCGGAACGATCACCATCCAGTGCACACCGAATTTATCCCGCAACATGCCGAAACTGGGCGAAAAGAAGGTGGGCGCCAAGGGCATGGTAACCGTGCCGCCGGCCGCCAGCGCGTCGAAGCGGCGCCGCGCTTCGGCCTCGTCGGCGGCTGCCAGCGTCAGCGCAAAGCCCTGAAAATTGGGGTGACCCATGCAGTCGTCGGCCAGCATCAGATCGGACTCGCCGATACGCAGCTTGGCGTGCATGATCTTGCGGCCGAAATCGGCATGCATGCCGGGACAGTCCGTCGCGGGTGGGCCGTCTTCGTAACGCAGCAGGCCGTCGTGGCGTGCGTCTATGGCCTGTTCGTAAAACGCGATGGCCTGTTCGCAGGTGCCGTCGAAAAACAGATAGGCATTCAGATTCATGGTGTTTTCCTTTCAGTGGAAACGGGGCGCGCAGGTCCGGCTCGGCCCGGCGCGCCGGTTGGGTGAGGATTCCTGCCGGCCGCAATGGCGCCGCGCGGCGGGGATCATGTCGCGCAGGCCTTGCTGCACGAAATTCGCTTCGGAGCAGCCCGCGCGCCGTACAGCGCAAGGCTCCGTGGCATGTCAGGTCTCCTTGTCCGCCCCGGTCGCGGCCGGCCGGAACAGCATTTCCACATAGCGGCGCAAGTGGTCCACGCTGGCCGCGGCAACTTCGGCGCCGCCGGCGGCTTTGGCCAGGATGAAAGCGCCCTGCAGCACGGCCTGGGTGTGCAGGGCCAGACTTGCGGCGCTCCAGTCCGGCTCGAGCTGGTACAGCTCGATGGCGGCCGCGATATCCGGCACCAGGCGCTCCGCGTGCTGGTGGATGCTGTCGGCGCAGGCATCGCGTATGTCCGGACTGGTGCCATACACCTCCTGCAGCATGGTGCCGGCCAGGCAGGTAAATTCCGGCAGTTCGCCGCGCA
>JAEUNN010000054.1 GCA_016791085.1 Rhodocyclaceae bacterium
GCTGCCCGGCGCGCGGCCATGGCGGCGCCACGGCGTGACGGACACTGCGCGGCCTTGGAAAATTTCCTTTTCGTACTCAAGAAGCTCATCAGCTTTACCTTGCTGCCGCCGGGCGGATTGATACTGCTCGGCCTGCTGGGCCTCGTCATGCTGCGGCGCTGGCGCCGCAGCGGCCTCACCCTGGTCTGTATTGCCCTGCTGGCGCTGTGGCTGCTGTCCATGCCGGTGGTGGCGGACCGGCTGGAACGCCTCACGCGCTGGCAGGACTTGCCCGACCCGGCAGCGCTGAGCGCGGCCCAGGCGGTGGTCATACTGGGCGGCGGCGCCTATCGCCGGCTGCTCGACTATGAAGGCGAAAGCGTGAGTGGATTCACGCTGGAGCGGCTGCGCGCCGGGGTGCGCCTCGCGCGCGAATTGCACCTGCCGATACTCGTGAGCGGCGGCGCGGTGTGGTACGGCACGCCGGAAGCCGAATTGATGCAACGCGCGCTGGTCGATTTCGGCAGCGGCGCGCGCTGGCTCGAAACCCGCTCGCGCGACACGCGCGACAACGCGCGCATGTCGGCGCTGCAATTGCAGGCGGACGGCATCACCCGCGTCGCGCTGGTTACCCACGCCTTCCACATGAAGCGCGCCCTGGAAGAATTCCGCCGCGCCGGCCTGCAGCCGATTCCGGCGCCAACCATCCTGCGCAGCAGCGAAGCGCCGCGTCTGATGGATTTCGTCCCTAGCGCCTATGCGCTGTTGCGCAGCCAGATTAACCTGCATGAACTGGCGGGTCAGCTTGCATTAAGCTTGCGGACAGCCGCCGCACATTAGTCGGCCGCAACCGGGGCCGGCAACATTTGTGTACCGCAGGGCGCGAGCCGAGGTCCATGCGGCCAAACGGCAAATCCGTCCGGATCTATCCCAAGCACCGCAAACGCCAAGTGGCGCAACCACCGTCGCAGCGGCCCGAAAGCGCGCTGGCAGGCCGCATGGCGCGCCGGCGGGCGGCCCGCGCAATTCATCCGGCATTGCGCGCGAGCCTCCCTGGGGGCTTGGCCGGTGTCCCAAACTGACACACTTCGTGTGACAATTCTTTCGCCAAAACAGTGGCTTAGGCGCAACGCTGTTGACCTATCGCAAAGCACAAGCGCGCGCAGACGAAGTACCATCCACAGGTTCGATCAAATTAGTAAGGAGACTAGGAATGAAACGCCTGCTGCTCACCACCCTCGT
>JAEUNN010000074.1 GCA_016791085.1 Rhodocyclaceae bacterium
CGTGGCCAGGCGCTTGCCCGCGCGCACCAGGCGTTCGCCCTGCGCATCCGCGCCTATGCACACCAGCACCCGCTCGGCGGCCGCCCAGGTGGCGCTGATCGCGGCGTCTTCGCGGTATTGCAGCATGGCCGCTTCGACCCGGTCGGCGGTTTTGCGCAGGGCCAGTTCGCGCAGCGCGATCAGGTTGCCCTTGCGGAAAAAGTTTTCGATCGCGTGGCGCACCTGTTCCGGCACATACACCTTGCCTTCACGCAGCCGGTCCAGCAAGTCGTCGGCCGGCAGGTCGATCAATTCGACCTCGGCGGCGCGATCGAACACCTGATCGGGCACGGTTTCCTGCATGGCGATGCCGGTGATGCCGGCAACCACGTCATTGAGGCTTTCCAGGTGCTGCACGTTGAGCGTGGTCCACACGCTGATGCCGGCCGCGAGCAAATCTTCCACGTCCTGCCAGCGCTTGGGATGGCGACTGCCGGGCGCGTTGCTGTGCGCCAGTTCGTCCACCAGCAGCAGTTCGGGGCGGCGCCGCAGGGCGGCATCGACATCGAATTCATTGCGCGCGCTGCCGCGGTGCTCCACCCGGCGCAAGGGAACATGCTCCATGCCCTTCACCAGGCTTTCGGTTTCCGCACGGCCGTGCGGCTCGACATAGCCGATCACCACGTCGGCACCCTCGGCGTGGCGCAAACGTGCGGCCTGCAACATGGCGTAGGTCTTGCCGACCCCGGCGCTGGCGCCGAAAAAGATTTTCAGCTGCCCGCGCGACGCATCCGCCTCGGCGCGCGCGAGGCGGGCCAGCAGGCGGTCGGGATCGGGGCGCGGATCGGGCATGGCGGTAACGGGTGCGGTAATGCGGCGGCGATCAGATTACCCGTGCCGCCGCTTCGGCGTATGCCGCAACTATGCCGCAGGGCGGATAAATTTCTCATAAAGCTTTGCGCGGCGGCGCACGAGCGTCGGTCACGGGGCGTGCCGTGCCGGTTTGGCGCCGGCAATTTTTTATGCCGCCTTTATGAGCGCCGGCTTAGCATGGATTTATCGAAACGGCGGAACCCGAGCATGGATGTTCTATACGGCGGCCTCATCGTGGCGTGTTTTCTGGCGCTCGCGGCACTGCTCTACGCTTGCGCACGGCTGCAGAGGCGCACATGAACTGGCTGGACTGGCTGTGCGCAGCGGTGGCGCTAGCGCTGTTCGCCTACCTCATTTACGCACTGCTGCGCGCCGAGGACTTCTGATGAGCCAGCTACCTGCAAACGGCGCTCATTCGGCAGAGAGCAACAGTTGTGAACCTGCATTCCCCAGCCGACCGCTTTGATAACTCAATAAAGCCCTGAAATGCTTGATCTTCATTCGCCTTCGCAAGCGCACCGTGGCGGTCCCACCCGCTATGCACCTGATGCCACGACTGGCGCGCCAGCTATCGTCCTTGCTCCGCCTTACAGGGCCAGATCCTCCGCGTCGCCGTGCCTGGCCCGACGACGCGCCGGCCGCACCCCAGGATGCGTGCAACCGAGGAATGCAGCATGAACAGCCCGGCCGATCTGCTGTTGCTGGCGCTATTCATGGCCGCCGTGCTGCTGCCGGCCGGGCCGCTCGGACGCTATATCGCAGACGTGATGGAAAATCGCCCGCTCGCCCTGTTGACCTGGCCGCGCCGCCTGGAGGTGCACCTGTACCGGCTGTGCGGCATACGGCCGGAAGCCGGCATGCGTTGGACCGAATACGCCCTGGCCATCCTGCTGTTCAACCTGCTGGGCGCGCTGGCGACCTATGCCATCCTGCGCCTGCAGCCCTGGCTGCCGCTGAACCCGCAGGGATTTGCCGCACCGAGCGCCGATTCGGCGTTCAACACGGCGCTAAGTTTCGTGACCAATACCGACTGGCAGGGCTATGCCGGCGAAACCGCCATGAGCCAGTTTTCCCAGATGGCGGCGCTGGCGGTGCAGAACTTTCTGTCCGCCGCGACCGGCATCGCGGTGGCGTTCGCGCTCATGCGCGGCTTTGCCCGCCATGCCCTGGACCAGATCGGCAACGCCTGGGCCGATCTGACGCGCGCCACGCTGTACCTGTTGCTGCCCCTGTCGCTGGTGCTGGCGGTGTTTTTCGTGAGCCAGGGGGTGATACAGAACCTGTCCGCCTACCCCGATGCACACACCCTGGAAACGACACGCTACGAACAAGCCGCCAGCGACAGCACCGGCCGCCCGCAAATCGCGCCGGACGGCAAGCCGCTCAGCGTAGCCGGCAGCACCGCCCTGCAAACCCTGCCCATGGGGCCGGTGGCGTCGCAGGAAGCGATAAAACTGCTGGGCACCAACGGCGGGGGATATTTCAACGCCAATTCCGCCCACCCGTTTGAAAACCCCAGCGCGCTCACGAATTTCGTGCAGATGGTGGCGATTTTCCTGATCCCCGCGGCCTTGTGCGCAAGTTTCGGCCGCGTCGTCGGCGACCCGCGCCAGGGGCGCGCGCTGCTGTGGGTCATGAGCTTGTTGTTCGTGCTGCTGGCGGCCGCTTGCATCCATTACGAACTGCAAGGCAATCCGGCGCTCGCGCCGCTGGGCCTGGATGCCGCCGCCGGTAATCTGGAAGGCAAGGAAACGCGCTTCGGCGTGATCGCCTCGGCCCTGTTCGCGGCCGTCACCACGGCGGCTTCCTGCGGCGCCGTGAATGCCATGCACGACTCTTTCCTGCCGCTGGGCGGCGGCGTGCCGCTGGTACTCATGCAACTGGGCGAAGTGGTGTTCGGCGGCGTCGGCTCGGGCCTCTACGGCATGCTGGTATTTGCCGTGCTGGGGGTATTTATCGCCGGGCTCATGATAGGCCGCACGCCGGAATACCTTGGCAAGAAGATCGAATCGTTCGAAATGAAAATGTGCTCGCTGGCCATACTCGTGACGCCCCTGTGCGTGCTGGCCGGCGCCGCGCTCGCGATGTCGCTGGCGGCAGGCCGCGCCGGCATCGCCAATCCGGGCGCGCACGGCTACGCGGAAATCCTCTATGCCTTCACCTCGGCCGGCAACAATAACGGCAGCGCCTTCGCCGGGCTCGCCGCCGACACCCCGTTCTACAACATCGCGCTGGGCCTGGCGGCCTGGTTCGGGCGTTTTGGCGTAATCGTGCCGGTGCTGGCGCTGGCCGGCTCGCTGGCCGCCAAAAAGCGCATCCCGCCGGGCGCCGGCACCATGCCCACGCACGGTCCGCTGTTCGTGGCGCTGCTGGCCGCGACGGTGTTGCTGGTCGGCTTGCTCAATTACGTGCCGGCCCTGGCCCTGGGCCCCATCGCCGAACATCTGGCGCTCTTCGCGGAGCACTGAACATGACCCGCAAAACCCTGGCCCTGTTCGATCCGGCGCTGTTCGGGCCGGCTCTGCTGGCCGCGCTGCAAAAGCTGGACCCGCGCCGGCAATGGCAAAACCCGGTCATGTTCGTGGTGTATGCCGGCAGTTTTCTGACCACGCTGTTATGGCTGCAGGCCTGCCTGGGCGGCGGCACGGACCGGCCCGGCTTCATCCTCGCGGTGGCGCTGTGGCTGTGGTTCACGGTGCTGTTTGCGAATTTCGCCGAAGCGCTCGCCGAAGGCCGCAGCAAAGCCCAGGCGGCCGCACTGCGCGGCATGAAAAAGACCGTGAACGCGAAAAAGCTCGCCATTCCCGATGCGGCCTCGGCCTGGCAAAGCGTGCCGGCACACGCGCTGGCGCGCGACGATCTGGTGCTGGTCGAAGCCGGCGATTTCGTACCGGCCGACGGCGAAGTCATACAGGGCGTGGCCTCGGTCGATGAATCCGCCATCACGGGCGAATCGGCCCCGGTGATACGCGAATCCGGCGGCGATTTTTCGGCCGTGACGGGCGGCACGCGCGTCTTGTCGGACTGGATCGTGGTGCGCGTGACCGCCAACCCGGGCGAAACTTTCCTGGACCGCATGATCGCCATGGTGGAAGGCGCCAAGCGCAACAAAACCCCCAACGAAATCGCGCTGACCATATTTCTGGTTGCACTTACCCTCGTCTTTCTGGCCGTCACGGCAAGTTTGCTGCCGTTTTCGCGCTTCAGCGTGGCGCAAGCCGGTGCCGGCAGCACGGTATCGCCGACCGTGCTGATCGCGCTCCTGGTGTGCCTCATTCCGACCACCATCGCCGGCCTGCTGTCGGCCATAGGCGTAGCCGGCATGAGCCGCATGATGCAGGCCAACGTGATTGCGGTTTCCGGCCGCGCCGTCGAGGCCGCCGGCGACGTGGACGTACTGCTGCTGGACAAGACCGGCACCATCACGCTGGGCAATCGCCAGGCCAGCGCTTTCATTCCGGCCCCCGGCGTGAGCGAGGCGGCGCTCGCGGATGCCGCGCAACTGGCCTCGCTCGCCGACGAAACGCCGGAAGGCCGCAGCATCGTGGTGCTGGCAAAAACCCGCTACCACTTGCGCGAGCGCCAGTTGCACCGGATCGAAGCGAGTTTCGTGCACTTTTCTGCGCACACGCGCATGAGCGGCGTCGATATGGGCACGCGCACCATACGCAAGGGCGCGGCGGACGCCGTGCGCGCGCTGGTCGAGGCGCAGGGCGGGCACTTCCCGGCCGCCGTGGCGCAGGTCGTTTCGGACGTGTCGCGCCGCGGCGGCACACCGCTGGTGGTGGCCGACGGCAAGCAGGTGCTGGGCAGCATAGAACTCAAGGATGTCGTGAAAGGCGGCATACGCGAGCGCTTCGCCGAATTGCGCCGCATGGGCATACGCACGGTCATGATTACCGGCGACAACCGGCTCACCGCGGCGGCCATCGCGGCCGAAGCCGGCGTGGACGATTTTCTGGCCGAAGCCACCCCGGAAGCCAAGCTCAAGCTGATACGCGACCACCAGGCGCAGGGCCGCATGGTCGCCATGTGCGGCGACGGCACCAATGACGCGCCGGCCCTGGCCCAGGCCGACGTGGCGGTGGCCATGAACAGCGGCACCCAGGCCGCCAAAGAAGCCGGCAACATGGTGGACCTCGACTCCAACCCGACCAAACTGATAGAAATCGTCGAAACTGGCAAACAGATGCTCATGACGCGCGGCGCGCTCACCACTTTCAGCATCGCCAACGACATCGCCAAATACTTCGCGATCATTCCGGCGGCATTCGTTTCGACCTATCCGCAGCTCGGCCGGCTCAACCTCATGGGACTGGCCAGCCCCAACTCGGCCATCCTGTCGGCGGTCATTTTCAACGCCCTGATCATCGTGTGCCTGATACCGCTGGCGCTGCGCGGCGTGCAGTACCGTCCGCTCGGCGCCGCCCTGCTATTGCGCCGCAATCTGCTCATTTACGGCCTGGGCGGCATGCTCGTGCCGTTTGCCGGCATCAAGTGCATAGACCTGCTGTTGCAACTGGCCGGCTGGGCGTAAACGGAAAGGAATTTCGATGCGCAATCTGCTGCGTCCCGCGCTCTGCCTGTTCGTGGCGCTCAGCCTGATTACCGGCCTGGCCTACCCGCTGGCCGTGAGCGGGCTCGCGCAACTGCTGTTCCCGCACCAGGCGGCGGGCAGCCTGATCGTGCTGGACGGCCGCCTGACAGGCTCGGAACTGATAGGCCAGAATTTCACCGACCCGGGCCACTTCTGGGGCCGCCCGTCGGCCACCGCGCCCTACCCCTATAACGCGCTGGCTTCGGGCGGCTCGAATCTGGGCCCCGCCAATCCGCAACTGGCCGATGCCGTGCGCGAGCGCATCGCGCGCCTGCGCGC